>NZ_JAXCID010000071.1:0-8299 GCF_035985125.1 Arthrobacter sp. CG_A4
GAAAAGTCCTCTCAACAAAAAGCGGCAGCACCGAATGTGCCGCCAGCTTCCCAAGAGCCAACCAGACCAACCCCACCAGTACCACCTAGCCGAAAAGAGCGGTACCACCTGACCGGACTACCCGTACCATCAACCCGTATTTGCCACTTAGCCCTGTCCTTCAGGAACGAATGGCCGGCCGATGTACCAGGATCGTCAGTTTGAACTCAAGCCATTCACCCTTCATCAGCCAACCTAAGTGGCTCACCAGACGAATCTTGGAGATATAGACACCTCGTCGGCCGAAGCGAGGAACCGGTGAGCCGGATGTATGTGTGTCCGGTAAGGGATCCCCTAACGTCCGCGGGTTGGTGCTGAAGCTAAGCTTCGGTCATGACTGACGATGTGCAGCGCTCCAAGCTGATTGTCCTCACTGTGGTGTTGGTTCTAACTGGATTGGCGCTGATTGCCGCCGGTATTTACACCCGCGACTCGATTGGCAATTTCGCAAGCTGGATCCTAGTGAGTTGCGGCATGGTCGTAGCAATTTTGACGCCCGTGCTCTGGCGCAGGAAGCGTGGCCGTCAGCCAAAGTAGATCGAGCATCCGGGCACCACCAGAGACGAACACCGAGGGGTCCCTTACCGGGCGTGCTTTTGCCCCCTACGTTTCGGGAGCATCATAATGCCCGCCCCCGGCGGTCCCAATCAGCCCTCTTGGCCTCTTCGGCTTCCCAGAAATGGCCATCATGATGACGAACGTACAAAAGGAATCCTAGGAACGCCAACCCTAAGGACAACGCTGCGAGGCATAGGTAATCCCCGAATTCCCAAATACTTCCCAACACCAGATTTCCAACGACGATTACCAGCTGGAGCGCCGTCCAGATCGACCACAGGACAAACTGAATGCGAAAGCCGCCTCGGGTCATCTTGGGTTGCAACCTGCTGGGATGTTCCTCTGCCCCGCTCATGTGCTGAGGCTACAATCCATGGTCATCTTTGGGAACACGCGGGCTCACACGAGTTCAGGCCTCCCGTTTCCAAAAGCAATTGACGGCGAGCGGCACTCCCCGGGAAGCCCTTCTCCGTCCAGCTATATATCGACGTCGGCAAAACGGTGATCGGTACGGTGTGTATTTGCCGGTGCTAATCATCAGGGTCGTGGATGGTCCTCAGGACGCCTCAGTGGTCCAGAATCAGGTTGACATACTCACCACACGGTATGCCCCGTGAGCACAATTCGGAAGCAAGTGCTTGCAACCATGTTCAGTGGGGACCTAGCCGAATTCGCTGGAATCCTACTTGGAGTTCACCGATATTCATCGCCCTGCCTGGTGCCCGTAAGCCGGTCCCCCACCGCGCCAGCTTTCGCCCGCTCCCGCGCCGCGAAAAATCCCATACAGACACTGGGCTCTCAGATTCGCGTATACCCCGCCCGCAAAAAAGCCCGGCGGGGTGGCTCAACCGCTACAGTTGCACCCATGACCGCCCACATCATCGGCTATGCCCGCGTCTCGACCAATGAACAGGACCTGACCGCCCAGCGGAACGGCCTCGCCGCCCTCGGGGTTCCCGAAGACCGGGTCTATGTCGATCATGGACTGACCGGCAGGACCCGGGAACGCCCGGGACTGCGCGAGGCCCTGGCCGCCGTCCGGGACGGCGACACCCTTGTCGTCACCAAGCTGGACCGGCTCGCCCGTTCCCTCCCCGACGCGCGGGACATCATCGAAGACCTAACGAAGAGGGAAGTGAAGCTGAGCATCGGCGGCTCCATCCACGACCCCACCGATCCCGTCGGCCGGCTACTCTTCAATGTTCTGGCCATGGTCGCCGAATTCGAATCCGACCTCATCCGCGCCCGCACCCGCGAAGGTATGCAGGTCGCCAAGGCCAAAGGCCGGCTCCGCGGCAAACAACCCAAGCTCAGCAAACGCCAGGAAGCCCACCTCGTCTCCCTATATAAGGGAGGACAACACACCACCACTGAGATCGCGGAACTGTTCAAGATCGCACGGAGCACGGTGTACCGAATCGTTCAGCGAACATCGTGATGGCCCGAAGGCCGACCTGGATCTCACTTACCAGGTGCGGATTTCCCACGCCTCCGTGACGGCGGCCATCGCAGGTTCCTTGGCTGAGATCTCCACACCGGCAGTTGCTTCCGCGACCTCCGTCAACCCCAAGTCAGTCCGTCGCATCCAGTAAGCCCAGCAGGTACCGTTGCCTACCCTGGATTTGAATCTGATACCGGCCAGCTCGCTGCCATCATCGAGAGTCACGCCACGGAGCCATTCCGCAATGCGCGTTGTGACATTACGATCGTTCGAGAATGCGGCTGCCCGGTCGATTTCCTCTTGGCCGGTGAAAGGCATGATGTCGGCCGCAGGACCCAACGACAACACGTCCAAGGTGGCCTGCTCTTCCATGTCCACCCACACACCCCCACTCTCTGGGATGTCGATGACGTGTTTCAGGCGCGAGTCCCGCCAGGAGAAGGGGAGGTGGCCAGGCTGCATGTGACCGAGGCGGGCAAAGTCGTCATGGATTTCCTTCATCACTTCCTCCGGTGTGATGGCCCAGAGTGCGGCCAGTTTTCCAAGTTTCTGCTTGTGGCTGGGCTTCATCCGCGCCCAGGCCAGGCACTCGCGAAACGCCGTTTCAAGCGTGTCCGCGACGTAGAGAGTGCGCCCGGGGGTGTCCCAACGGCTCCAGTCGTCGCGAGACTCGCCGTCGTGGCGTTTCTCGGGATTCAGCGCGCCGTAGGTAGCGGTGGCAATCCGGAACCCGGAGACCGGCCCGGAGACTAGGCCCAGGCCGGTGGTCTTGCAGATACGTGAGCTCAACCGGAGAAGCCTCCGGTGAGCATGGCATTCGCTGCTACGCGAACCTCCTTGAAGCGGTCTTCCATGATCGCCTCAACGGGTGAGTCCTCGTCCAGCCACGGGTTCGAGCCGATGAACCACAGCCGGGCCACATGCTCCCCGTGCGCATCGGAAAGCTCCGTCCACAGCCGGATCGCTGACATGAGTCGGCGGACGGCGGCCGCGTTTGGTTCGGGTCCGTCTTCCTTCGCCCACTTGTGTGAGATGCGACGGTCCTTGCTGCCGGTCAGTCCTGCTACCAGGGTCGGCCCGAGACCGGTGTTGAGTCGGCGAACGATCTCCCGGATACCCAGTTCGTTGGTGCGGACAGCCGCCGTACCAACGGTTGCGTCGATAGACATTTCGGCTCCTTGCTTGGTTACATGCAGCCATACTACTTGCAAGTTACGTTCAGTGCCACACTTAAGCTACATCCAAATCAGAGTTATTCATCGAAGATTTGGGTCTCAAGTCGGGTTCGAATGGGTTCCACACTCCGCAGCGGGGCGTTGAGTCTTGACTTGGGCCCCACGGACCGCTGTCTTTCAGCCGCGCCCTGTCCATCGTGCGGCAAAGAACTAGCCCCTTCCTGACGTCCGGGTGAGGCATACCCAACCGGACGGTCAAAAACACTCCCCCACGCAAATGACCAACTTTGATATCGAACTCGAGCTCTGACCGCCTGAGCCAGCTTCCGGCCCCTCGTCGCCGTTCGGCATGCCATCGTCTACCTGGGCTAGCCGCTACGGCACATTTGCCGTCGACCCTGGCCAGCGAGCCGCTACCGTCCAGGATGGCATTGCGGAGCACGTCAGTAAGGGTCGTATTTGACAGGCCCTGGGATTAACCGGCCCGTGCTCTACGGGCAAATCGGTTTCGTGCAATGGTTTCGTTCAATAGTTTCGTGCGCTCGGCGGTGGGGCGTGTCGCGGGCCGGCCGTGCAGCGCGCGGAATCGGCCGGATTTGGTGTGTTGTAGCAGTCTCACAATCGCCGCAAGATAGCCTGCATGCATGCCACTCTCTGAACGCACTGAAGCGATCATCAGCGCACGCGCTGCCGGATACGGACACGGAGCACTTACGGGCCTGTTGAAGTATGCAAATCTAGGCAAGAACGACCCCGGCAAGGACAAACCCGGCGGGAGCTGGAACAACCTAGACAGCCGAGTCAGCATGGCCCTTGGCAAGAATCCAAGTGCAGAGTCCCTCATAGCCCTGGGGACGAAGATTCTAAATGACAGGGCGAACGGCGAGAACGAACCCGAATGGGTAGCTGAGCTGCGCTCGAGTTTTCTGGAAGACGGCTATAGCCTCAGTTTCGACGACGGCAAATGGTCGATCGGCCCGGTAGGTGCCGAAGAAATTCCTTTACCGCCGCAGGTCTCGGATTTGGAAGCAGCCCTAAACGCCAGGGGTTTCGCCGTATCGGCGAACCACTACCAGCAGGCATTCTCGGCGTTCAAGCGGCAGGACTGGGAGGCGTGCAATTCGTCCACGCGCTCAACGGTGGAGGGCTTCTTTGTCGAAGTCGCAAAGGCGAAGGCAGGCTTCAGTCCCAGGCCTGGACATGGCGAAGGAGGCAATGCCATCCAGGCACTAGCTAACTCGGGGTTGTTCGAACCCGGCGAAAACGACTACATCAAGGGTTTCTGGAAAATGAGCCACACCAACGGTTCACACCCAGGTCTCAGCAGCGAGCAAGAGGCCCTGTTCAGATTCAGCGCTGCTACCTCAGCACTGACCTTCTTCCTTCATCGCTGGAAGCCCTAGCGCCCGAATATACGGAAGTAATCTTGCATTCATCCGCCCGGACAGTGATCGGAAGGCCGTACATGGGACTCGGAAATCTGCTTTGGAGACGCGCCTTCAACACGATGCAGTCCGAGTTGCGCCGCCGGGGATATACGGCAAGCATGCAGGAGGATCCGACCAAGGACTCGCCGGAGAGCAGAACGATCCGGGTCGTGTGCAGTGACACGGTAGTGGACCTGTACATCAAGAGCGGGTATTGGACGTTCGACGCCTGGATCAAGCTTGCTGGCGGCTGGCATCACAGCAACGTCGCCGAGATCGTCCAGGATCGGTATCGACTAGGGGCCGGCTTCACCGATCTGAATTCTAGGACTCCTCACGAGATTGTGCTCGACACTTTGGTCCACAACTTTGTCCTCCCGGAGTTTCGGCAGGCCCTGGCGCCGGACCCAGCTGCGTCACGGGTCCCTCGTACGTCACCGGGACCGGCCGCGCACCTGCCAGAGGAAATCGTCTCAGAGTCATCCGTGCGCGCCCCTCAATACCCGGTCTTGGCCCCGTCCAATGAGTCCGCAGACGTCGGTGATGCGGCGCCCGGAGATCAGGAGGAGGAGGAGGAGGAGGAGGACGAGGGATATCAAGATGATGACTACGAGGACGATGACAAATATGAGGAAGAGGAAGAAGAGGACGAGCCACCGGTGGAGGCCGGAATGTCGCCCAAGGATGCCCTCCAGGATCTGCAGTTTGTCATAGCGTCGTTCGCGCGGCTTCGCCAGTACGACGACCCCTCGCACCTGCCAGAAACGATCGCCGCGTGGGGCAGCAGTTTCGATCCTGTCGGGCGCCGTTCGGATGGATATCTCATCACCGGCGGGCTAAGAATGGGATTCTTTCGTCCGGAGGAACTGCGCAGGGACGGGCTCACGAGGCTCGTCAGGGTGCGTCGCACTTTAGCGATCTCGAACGTGGAGCGGCGCCGCCGGATTGCTGCGGCCGTTCTACTTAGCTGTCCTTAAGCCGCCGGCCCCCGGGCAGATTCTCGCCCCATGACGGGTACATCGAACCGTCATTGTGTTCGGCTTCGCGGCGGGCCGTCTCGGCTTCGATGGCTTTCGCTACGAAGTGACTCCAGGTGTTATCCCCTTCGGCGTAGCTAGTCGCCCTGTATGCGGCCCGCGCCCGGTTGCGCAGTGCGGCGGGGATGCTCACCGTCATATTCGCTGTTTCGGCTTCTTTGAGTTCTGCCCTCTTTGGCGTCTCCGGCCGGTGCCCGGGGAGCATCCGTGCCAGCGGCGCCTCGGCGGCCGGCGCTGCAGTGCGTCGCGGGGGCAGACCGAGTGCGGGTCGGCTGGGTGTCGGGTCGGCACTCACGCGTTGACCTCCTGGGACTCTGCGACGGCGATGCGGCGGGTCACTTCCATGGCGACTGCGTGGAGGTCTTCGGACACGCTGGAAGCCGACTTTGGCCCGGCATTTCCGGCCTTCGCTTCACCGCGCAGGACCTCCCACCATTTCGGTCCCTTGCTGAGCTCCCGCTCGAGCTCGTGGGCCAGCAGTCCCCGCTCCCTGCATGCCTGGGCCGTTGCCTCTGCGTGGCGTATGGTCATCGGGAACAGCACTTCGTCTGTTCCAAAATCGGCTGTGAGGTGGTCTCGGGTGACCTTGTGGACCTGTTTGGAATTCGTACCGGTACCGACGAGGACGACGCCCAATAGGTCCAGCGAGGGATTGAGTCCGACGACGCTGTCCATGCGTGCCGCGACGGCGGCGACGCCCTTACGGCTGGACATATCCGTCTTCAGCGGTACCAGTGCATAGCGAGCGGCAGCTACCGCGGCAGCCTGCAGGGGCTCATTTCCCGGCGGGCAGTCCAGCAGGACCAGATCGTACTCCCCCGCGACGCTGGCAAGCAGTTTTGCCAGGGCCAGCTGCGCGGCGTCACGATCCTTCTGGGCTTTGGCTCCGAGGAACGCCGCGGCATCGTCGAGATGGGGGCCGCCGGCAATGACATCAAGGTTCGGTCGGACGCCGGTGAGCAGGTCGGGTTCTCCCCCGAAACATAGCGAAGCCGCCAGACTTCTGCCGCCGTCACCTTGGTCGGCGTAGCCGAGGTCCTCGGCGAGGTTTCCTTGAGGGTCGAGGTCCACGAGGAGCACACGTGATCCGCCCTCTGCGAGGAGTCCGCCGACGTTGGCCACCAGGCTGGTCTTGAAGACTCCGCCTTTTCCGTTGATTACCGCGATAACGCGGCTAAGGGCGCCGCGGTCCAGATCGTGTTTCATCAAGTTTCCCTTCCAAAGTGACACCAGCGTAGCCAACAACCCTGGTTTTGCTTGTGAAGCTGGATTCCGTGTCTTCTCTTTTTTCACTTGTGAAACCAGTGAACACGGCAAATCCAGCCAAACCAGCGAATATGATATTTATGGGTTCACCATTTTTACTTTTTTCACTTGTGAAGCAAGTAAACACGGTAACCCAGCACGTACGCAGAGTCGACGCCCCGGCCGAGCTCTGGTGGCTCAAGCTACTTCCCAGACGTACCTGGCGGCGTCATCGTCCGGGGGGAGCCAGTGTTCCTCACGTTCTGTGTCATATATGGCTGTTTCGCTGATGGCCTGGTCCAGGAAACGGTCGGCACCGTCGTCTCCGCCCTCGCGCCGGGGAACGGCACGAACAAAACCCAGTACGGCTACAACACCACCAAGGAACTGACGACCCTGACCCCGGTCACCGGGTCCTCGCTCGGAGCCCGGGCCTTCACCTACGACGTCTGGGCCCGGCCCGGGACTGCCACCGACGGGCGCGGCATCACCCTGACCTACACCTACGACGGGGTCGGGCGGCCCGCGCAGACCACGTTCTCCGACGGGACCCCCGCGGTCTCCTACACCTACACCGCCAACGGCCGGGTCCAGACCCGCGTCGACGGGTCCGGAACCACCACCTACGGCTACGACCAGATGGGACGTCTGACCTCGAGGGTGAACACCGCAGGCGGCGGCACCATCACCTACGCCTACGACAAGGCCTCCAACCTGATCTCCACCACGGATGCCCGCGGCACCACCTCCTACGCTTTCGATGACTCCGGGGTCATGACTGAACTGACCTATCTGATCTCCGGGGTGCAGCAGACCCTCGCGGTCGCGACCGATGACCGGGGACGCCGGACCGACACCTGGCTGCAGGCCTCACCCTCGCGCAGCTCCTGGAAGGCCTACACCCACACCGATTACGACCGCACCGGACGCGTCACCCGGGTCACCTCCAAATCCGGGGAAGGCGACACGAACAACACCACAGTCCTCGACCTGTCCTACTGCTATTCCGCCGGCTCCACCGCCCCGAGTTGCCCGGCCACGACGGCCGCGGACCGGTCCAAGATCCAATGGACGAAAAACAACCTCACCGGCGTAGCCACCGCATACACCTACGACAAGGCCGGCCGCCTCACCCAGGCCGCCGAAACCGGCGGCGCATCCCCGAAAACCTACACCTACGCCTACGATGCGCGCGGGAACCGTCTCACCGCCAACGGCGGATCCATCACCAACCAGTCCCTCACCGCGAACCCGGCCAACCAGATCAGCACGACCGGCTACAGTGTTACCCGTCGCGTTATTTGACTGTGGCGGCGTCACGTCCGGTGATGACGGGCCGGGCATAGAAATGCCCCGCCGGCGGGTTCCGGCGGGGCG
>NZ_JAXCID010000072.1:0-8015 GCF_035985125.1 Arthrobacter sp. CG_A4
CGACGCCGAGCGTGACGCCGACGCCCAGCGCCACCCCTACCCCGACGCCGAGCGTGACGCCGACGCCCAGCGCCACCCCTACCCCGACGCCGAGCATGACGCCGACGCCCAGCGCCACCCCTACGACCACCCCCGCTCCGACGCCGAGCGCCACCCCCACGACCACCCCTACTCCGGCGCGGACGCCAACCCGGACGGCCGCGACCAGTCCGGCCGCGACAGCCCCGGCAGGAACGCTTCCCGCTGACACGGCACCACCCGTGGAGACCGTCACGCCGTCGGGGCCGGCAGGGGAGCCCACACCGGATACTCTCGAATCGGTTGCAACCGCGGCGACCCTTGCCCCCACCGCGAGGCCGCTACCGTAGCGGGGCGATCCAAATGGCCTGACCAGGTTAATGCTTTGCCGCCCGCCGCCTGGGGCACAAACCCATACCCGCGTGCGTTGGTATCGAATGACAGGCGCGACCATTTCCGGGACAGCGCTCCGGGCATGCCCTTCATCACCACCATCGCGAGGAACCCTCCCATGACTTCTCTGCATTCCATTCCCCTGACCCTCATCGACGGCACGGAAACTGACTTCGGCCGCTTCGAGGGGGAGGTTGTACTGGTGGTGAACGTGGCATCCCAATGCGGGTTCACGTCCCAGTACGCGGGACTTGAGGCCCTTCACAACAAGTTCAGCGAACAGGGTTTCCAGGTGCTCGGGGTTCCGTGCAACCAGTTCGCCGGGCAGGAACCTGGCTCCGACTCCGAGATCGCCGAGTTCTGCGAGCGCAACTTCGGCGTGACGTTCCCGCTCACAGCCAAGGCCAATGTCCGCGGCAAGGACCAACATCCGCTCTACACCGAGCTGACCAAATTCAAGAACAGCGTCCTTCCGGGGCTGGTGAAATGGAACTTCGAGAAGTTCCTGGTCAACGGCGACGGCGAAGTGGTGGCCCGCTTCGCCCCCACCGTGGAGCCGGACTCGCCGGAGGTCATCGAGGCAATCCAGTCCGCCCTCAGCTGAGAGGTCGCTCCCAGACCACAAGGGACCAACGGCCCTACCCCTAAGCCTGCTTACCGACCTAGACTGACCGAACCCTCTGAACGATCCGGGCATACCCGCTGCGCAGCGACGCCTGCGTGCGTGCCGGCCAGGCAGCCCAGGTAGGCCTGCGGGGGTGCATCAGAACGCTTCGTGAATCACAACTGGGCGCTCATATTGGGTGTCCGTGAAACCAGGAGGAAAGTGATGACAGGGAACAAAGCCGTTGCCTACAAGGGACCGGGCAAGGTCGAACTCATCGACATTGACTACCCCAGCTTCGAACTCAAGGACGGCCCGGGGGTCAATCCCGCCAATGTGGGCCGTTCGGTGCGCCATGGCGTAATCCTGAAAACCGTTGCCACCAACATCTGCGGCTCCGACCAGCACATGGTCCGCGGACGCACTACGGCCCCCGCCGACCTCGTCCTCGGCCACGAAATCACCGGCGAAGTGGTCGAAGTGGGACCCGACGTCGAATTCATCAAGGTGGGGGATATCTGCTCGGTGCCCTTCAACATCGCCTGCGGCCGCTGCCGGAACTGCAAGGAACGCAAGACCGGCATCTGCCTCAACGTCAATCCCGACCGCCCCGGCAGCGCCTACGGCTACGTCGACATGGGCGGCTGGGTCGGCGGTCAGGCAAACTATGTTCTGGTGCCCTACGCGGACTGGAACCTCTTGAAATTCCCGGACAAAGACCAGGCCCTGGAAAAGATGCTGGATCTGACAATGCTGTCCGACATCTTCCCGACGGGCTTCCACGGCGCCGTCACGGCAGGGGTGGGGGTCGGCTCCACCGTCTACGTAGCCGGTGCCGGCCCTGTCGGTCTGGCCGCGGCCACGAGCGCCCAGTTGCTTGGTGCCGCCGTCGTCATTGTCGGTGATATGAACGCGGACCGCCTGGCCCAGGCACGGAGCTTCGGCTGCGAAACGGTGGACCTGACCAAGGGCGGACCGGCCGAGCAGATCGAACAGATCCTAGGCGTCCCGGAAGTCGATTGCGGTGTGGACGCTGTCGGCTTCGAGGCCAAGGGCCATGGCGAGGGAGCCCACGAGGCTCCGGCCACCGTGCTGAACTCACTTATGGAGGTTGCCGCAGCCGGCGGCGCCCTCGGCATTCCCGGACTCTATGTCACGGGGGACCCGGGCGGCGTGGATGAGGCCGCAAAGAAAGGCTCGCTCTCAATCAGTCTCGGCACCGGCTGGGCCAAGTCGCTGAGCTTCACCACCGGACAGTGTCCGGTGATGAAATACAACCGCGGACTGATGATGGCAATCCTGCACGACAGGGTGAACATCGCCAAGAACGTGAACGCCAAGGCGATCACCCTGGAGGACGCTCCCAGGGGCTACGCCGAATTTGATGCCGGCGCTGCCACGAAGTATGTCCTCAACCCGAACGGCTACCTGGGCTAGCCGCACGGTCCTCGAGTAAGCACGTTCCGGCGGACCCATACCGGGGCAAGTATGTGTCCGCCGGACTACTCGTTGCCGCCATTTTTTCGAACATGCCTACTGGAGTTTGCGCATTGTTGGCCGAATGTCTGGTTGGATAGACATTACTGAGAGGGACACTGGAGGCAACCGCTTCCACCCAACCAAGAAGGTAGCAATGGAGCTCATCGAGGCCGAACACCCCCGGCCACGTCATTTCCTACTCCACCTGAGTGACCCCCACCTGCTGGGTGGTCCGCAACCCCTGCATGGCGTGGTGGACAGCGACTCCCTTCTCCAGCAGCTCTTCGACGAAGTCCAGGCTTCCGGCGCGCGCCCCGAAGCCGTGATTTTTACCGGTGACCTTGCTGACCGGGGCGAACCGGAGGCGTACGCGAAGCTGCGTGCCATCGTCGATCCCGCCTGCAAGGCCATGGGGGCCAAGGTCATCTGGGCGATGGGAAACCACGACGACCGGGCGAACTTCCGCGCCGGGCTTCTGGACCAGCCGGCTGACGATGCTCCGGTGGACCACAGCTACTTCATCAACGGGCTGCGGATCATCACGCTGGACACCTCCGTACCGGGATTCCACCACGGCGAACTGAGCGATATGCAGCTCGAGTGGCTCTCGGCGGAACTGGCCACCCCGGCACCGGACGGGACCATCCTCGCCCTGCACCATCCGCCGGTGCCGTCGGTGCTGGCCCTCGCCGTGCTCGTTGAGCTCCGGGGCCAGGCGGCTTTGGCCGGCGTCCTGCGGAACTCCGACGTCCGCGCCATCCTGGGCGGGCACCTGCACTATTCGACCACCGCGAGCTTCGCGGGCATCCCGGTGTCCGTGGCGTCCGCGACCTGTTACACCCAGGATCTGAACGTGTCGGTGGGCGGGACCCGCGGTCGCGACGGCGGCCAGGCGTTCAACCTCGTCCATGTCTACGAGCACACGATCGTGCACTCCGTGGTCCTGCTGGGCGACACCCCTCCGGTGGGAGAGCTTGTTTCCGCCGAGGAAGTCCAGCGTCGCATCTCGGCCGCCGGGATCAGTATTCCGGGCAAGGCCAGAACCGAGGACCCGTCCAGGTCACCCGGCCACCGCAGGATGACCCCCAGCACCTAGGAGTGCGCATCCTTCGTGCTGCTCCGCCCCGGGTGGCCGGTCCGCGCCTACTTTTCGCCGCCTACTTTTCCCACGGCGCTTTGATGGGGTAGTACTTCTCCAGGAAGTCGGTAACCAGACCGGCGCGTTCCTCCGCCGGCACCTCCGGGAAGCTGCCGTCATTGAGGCAAAAGAAGTCCATGTTCCGCTTGGAGAGCAGCTTGGGCAGGTAATTCAGGCCCGCCCGGGCCGTGGTGTCCACATAGCGCACCTTGGCCGCCGTCTGGGTCACGGCCCGGCCGGTGAGCAGCGCGTAGTAGTGGTAGAACGAGTTGGTCACCGAGATGTTGTCCGCCGCACGGAAGGTGCTGGCGGCAGTCTTGGCGAACTCCGCCGGGAATTCCTGCTCCATCCTCGCCACGACGCTGCGCCGCAGCGGGGCGGCCGAGTGCTCCAGATGCCGGGTGGTGATCCGGCCAAAGCGGTCCCAGAGCAGCTTGCGGTTCATCCTGGCGGCGTTCTCAAAGCCGCTGCGTTCGGCGTCGTTATCGCCTAGTCCAATCCGCGTTTTCGCCTCGATGAACTTGGTGATGCCTCCCGGGGTGAAGAACATGTCCGGTCCGACGGCGCGCCCGAAGAACATGTCGTCGTTGGAATACAGGAAATGCTCGGAGAGACCCTCAATATGGTGGAGCTGGCACTCGACCGCCTGCGAGTTATGCGTGGGCAGCACGGAGGGGTCCGCGAAGAACTCCTCGCTGCGGACAATCGTGACGCCCGGGTGTTCCGCGAGCCAGGAGGGGGCGGGGGAGTCCGTGGCGATGAAGATCCGGCGGATCCACGGCGCGAACATGTACACCGAACGCAGCGCGTACTTGAGCTCGTCGATCTGGCGGAAGCGGGCCTCGTGGTCGTCGCCCTCGCCCACCACCACGCCGGCCATACGGGCGCGGCGCGCGGCGATGTACTCCGGGGAGCTGCCGTCCACCCAGGAGAAGACCAGATCGACGTCGAAGCTGATGTCACTGGCGTGGTCCGCGAACATGTTCTCGATGGTCGGCCAGGTGTGGCCGTACCGCTCCACCGTGCCGCGGACGGCATCCTGGGCGAGCATGGTCCGGCGGGTCAGCGAGTTTTCGATCGGGAGAATCAGCTGGTCGTCCTCGAAGCTCCAGAGCTCCAGCTGGACGCCGGCGGAGGCGCCGAACTCAAAACCGCCCTCCGGTTCGACCCGCGGGCGGTACAGCCGGAAGATGCGGGCCTGGCGGTTAGGGGAGAGCTCCCCATCGGCCACCAGTACGGCGGACTTCTTCTTCGCATCGACGCTCATGGAGTAGAAAGGCTCATCGCGCCAGGCCTCCACCAGCGCGTCGCGGAGTTCCTTCCGGTCCTTCCAATCCACGGCGATGACCGGCCGGTGGTTGTTGCCGCGGACCAGGAGGTAATCCAGGGACGCGCCGTCGAGCACGGAACGGATGACCATCAGGTCCTCGACCATGGCCTGATACGGTGTGCGGTTTTCGTTGATCAGCGCATACCGGCCCCGCCGGCGGACGACGTCCGGGCGGGCACGGAACCTGGCGATGGCAGCCGCGGACGTGACCTCCTCATGGGCATCCTCGGATGCCTGGCTGCCGTAGTAGATCTCATCCTGGACCAGTGCGTCTGAAATGTCGTTCCTCCGTGCTTCTATGGGTGCGTGTGTGCCTACTTGCATGATAACGTCCAGCCTAAAATCGCCGCGAAAAACGCCGAAGAAACGCCGCCGGTGCCGGCGAAACCAGCCCCGATCAGCCGGTGAGGGCGGCCCGCCAGCTGCGCAGGAACGCCGCGCCGGCGTCGTCGTGGATGACGTCCCCGCCCAGCCCCAGATCCTCCGCGGTGAGAACGTCGTACGGTTTCACCGGAATTCCGTCGGCCGGGCGGACATCGATATGCTTCACGGCGTGGTCGTGGTGGTGCAGCCAGTCGGCCATGGCGTAGTCGGTGCGGGAGTCGCCCACGGTGCGCCAGGCCTGCGGGGTGATGCCGCGGGCCGCCAGCAGTTCCACGGCGCGGCTCGCGCCGAGGTCCTTGCCGAGCCGGACGGATTCGATGTCCGTAGAGATGATCGTCGGGTCCACCCGGTAGTCCACCCTGTCGTCGGAGTCCGGGGCGTGGTGGTCCAGCCGCACCACCCCGAGGCCGTGCCGGGCCATCAGGTCCATGGCATCGGCGTCGAAAAGCTCCTGTTCGGCCCGGTAGTCGGAGTCTACGACGGTGATGTGCTGCTCCACGGAGACCATGGCCAGCTTGGTTTCGTCGAAGAACATGTGGGCGGAATAGTCCTCGGCCACGAGCCGGCGGACGTCGTCGCCGAAGGCGCGCGGCATGGCGAGGTCCCGGTCCACGTGGACGGGGCCGGGGCCCTGCGAGGTGAAGCTGAACCAGACGGCGCCCTTTTCGCAGATGGCATCAATCACAGTTCCGGCCGGCATGCCCGCGGCGATCATCGGCTCCATCACCCGCTCGCGGATGAAGGCGTCCGAGCGTCCGGTGTTGAAGGTGACGGGGATACCGGCCGCGGCCAGCGCCAGCAGGTCCGCAATGATCGCCGGCTGCACTTCACGGGTCACCGGGCTTGCGATGGGCCCGTCGACGTCGAGCAGCAGCGCCAGCCGTGGAGCTGAGGGCGGGTGGGCGGCTGGGGTCGCGGAAGCAGTCATTCCCCTATCCTCTCAGCCGGCACGTCCCGTTGCATGTGCAGGGGACCGGGGCGGCCAACGGGTGTTGTCCGTGACACAGGACGGTGATTCGTGTGACAAACGGTTACCGTTTGGCTACAACCTCGCGCCGTCGGCGGTCTTTGATTCCTTTGACCGCCCAAGTTCCTTAGGCTTGCAGGGTGATATTCAAAGCCGTGGGCGAGGGACGCCCTTACCCCGACCATGGTTTCAAGACGCCCAAGGACTGGGCGGCGCTGCCGCCGCGACCGGTCCGGCTGGACGAGCTGGTGACCACCAAGCGCACCCTGGACCTCGACGCACTGCTGGCAGAGGATTCCACTTTCTTCGGCGACCTGTTCCCGCATGTCGTGGAATTCCGCGGCGTCCTGTACCTCGAGGACGGACTGCACCGTGCCCTCCGCACCGCGCTGCACCAGCGCACGGCGATCCACGCGCGCGTCCTGGTGATCAATGGCTAGAGCGCCGAAGGACATCACCGTCCTGCACGGGCACCACGTCATCACGGGCTCCGAGTTGCGGGACGCCTTTGTGGCGGACGAGGGGCTGGAAAATCCTGTCCGCATGCGCCGCCGCATCCTGCACGGGGCGGTCCTGGTGCTGCTCGTTGGGCTCATCGCCGCCGCCATCGTGGTGGCCCTGGCGATCATGAACGGCCAGATCAAGATTCCGACGGCGGAGCGCAGCAATTCGGCCTCGTCCGTTTGCCCGGCGGCCGCCTACGACTACACGCCGCCGGAAAAAATCAACGTCAACGTCTTCAACTCCACCTCCCGCCCGGGCCTGGCCCGGACCGTGGCGGACGCGTTTGCGGCGCGTAAGTTCGTCGTGGGGGCCGTCGCCAACACGACGTCGAGCTACCGCGGCGTAGCGCTGGTCGTCTCCGGCGCCGCGGGGCAGTCGGCGGCGTTCAGCGTCCAGCGCAACCTGCCCGGCTCGGACTATTTCCAGGACGGCCGCACTGACCCGAGCGTGGACGTCATCCTCACCGGGGATTACAAGGAGCTGGCAAAGCCGGAACTGGTGGACCAGACACCGGGCAAGCTCAGCTGCCCCCGCGAGGACCGGCGGATAGTCGACGACTCGAAGTGGCCCGTCATCCCGACGGCGCTTCCGTCCGGGCAGCCGGCCGGCAGCTAGTGTTCCGTGTTAATGGTTTGTTTGCGTTTCATCTTGCCCAGTAGATACTCCGCGGACTTGGTCCAGGTGAACGGTTTGGCGTCCTTGTTGTAGTTTTCGATGTAGCGTTCCATGGTCTCTTCCAGGTCCTTCACGGAGCTGAATGTTCCACGTTTGAGGCATTGGCGGGTGATGATCCCGAAGAAGATCTCCACCATGTTCAGCCAGGAACAGCTGGTCGGGGTGAAGTGCATGGTCACCCGGGGATTTTCAGCCAGCCAATCCTTGACGTTCTGGTGCTTGTGAGTGCCGTAATTATCACAAATGACATGCAGTTCAACCCCGGGGTGGGCTTGGGCTACCTGCCCCAGGAAGTCGACGAACTCGACGTTGGTGTGCTTTTGGTAGAAGGCGTTTGCGCTCAACGTCCCGGTGAGCACCTCGAGGGCCGCAAACAGCGTCGTGGTGCCGTTGCGTTTGTAGTCGTGGGTCTGCTGCAGCGGGTGGGCCGGGGACAGCGGCTGCTCTGCCTGGGTGCGGGAGAGGGCCTGGATCTGGGTTTTTTCATCGATACTCACCACCACCGCGTTTTCCGGCGGCGACA
>NZ_JAXCID010000073.1:0-7747 GCF_035985125.1 Arthrobacter sp. CG_A4
TCCGAAGATTGGTTGTGTAGGAACTCCCAAATCTATCGGGTTACCCATGCCCCTTAGCACACAATCCCTGACCCACACTTCTGTCAGGAGAGCCCATAGTTCCATGTGCCCCCTTCTACAGGCCACTGCGTCCATGCATTGGCAGCTCCAGCGCCCGCTGTAACGAGCGCGCCAGTTAGTGCTACGCCAGCCATTACTTTCTTGACATTCATCTGAGTCCCATCTTTTGTGTTCATGCGGGACGCCTTTCCAAGCGAAATCCCCCAATATTGGTTATGCCAGTGAAGTAGTGCATTCCCAAAATTCGCTTCTTGGACAGCCACGACTCACCCGTGGACGATGACCCGAATACCGCCCCGCGGCAAGATACCCAAATGCTCGGCATGGTCCCCCTGCTAGGCGTCTTGGGCCACCTGTCACATAGAGTAATTCGTCCCAGCGTATAAAACAAGACGGGCGACCGGTTTGGAACGGATGCTAGAAAACCGTTCGAACGATATGCCAGCCGCTGCGGGCATGGCGGGAGTCCCCCAACGACGAAACCCGGAGTCCCGCGGTTCCCATTCCACATCGCTTCTCGTCCGAAAACAAGCCGGACGACCTGCTTGTTACCTGCTTTTTTACCAAGTAACCCGCGCCAATGTGGTGTTTGCCCGGCCGTCTTCGGCCGTCAGGCTGACCGACCCGGACGCTCCCCGCGGCCTCTTCATCCCCAGATTCGCGTGCTCCACGTGGAGAAACCGTCCGACCGGTATGCTTTGGTCTGCCGGAACTAGGGGGAACGCAATGACGCATAATATTCGACAGCACGACCAGCGCACGGGGCACCGCTTCAGCGCTCCAGTGCCCCGTGAGCTCGTGCACCGACGGGCGATCTCGGAAGTCTTCTTGACCGGGATTCAGAGGAATGAAAGCACTATTTACACGGTTTCGGCACAGTGGCCGCGGTGGCACGTATTCTTTGGCTCCATCGGCCAAGGCTTCGACTCGGCACTCGTCGTCGAGACGCTGCGCCAACTGACAGTTCTGATAGCGCACACGCAGCTGCACGTTCCTCTGGGCATGCAATTCCTCATGCCCGATATCTCAGTGTCCATGACATCCGGGGCGATGCGGAATCCATTTGCTCCGGCAGAAGTGACCGCCGAAGTCATGGTTTCCGAGGTCAAGGCTTCCGTGCAGGGAGTCAATGCATTCCGGACCAGTGCCATATTCCGGGTGGACGGACAGATGATAGCCGACGGTGCGGCCGGGGCGCGGATCGTGGATCCCGAAGCTTACGTCCGCATCCGCTCCCGCTCCCCCGTCGCTGATCGTCACAGGATTGTTCCCCCGGTCCCGGCGGCCGACGTCGGGCATTCCACCGCGTGGAATGTAGTCCTGGGCGAGAGCTCCGCAGCAGGTTGCTGGCCGCTGCGCGTCGATGTTTCAAACCCGATCCTGTTTGATCACCCGCTGGATCATATTCCTGGCGTCTTGCTCATCGAAGCAGTGCGGCAATCAGTTCGCCTGGCGTTGCTGGATCCATCGCTGGACTTCTCGTTACTCGAAGCCCGGTTCATGTCCATCGCCGAGTTCGGAGATGAAGCCGTGGTGGTTCTGGAGTCGGTGACGGCTGATACGGATACAACAACCGTGCTCGCAAATATCCAGGCCTCCGGTACGGTCCGGATGCACGCCACCGCCAGCATCACTACGAACCAGCAGCCCGATTCGGTTCTGCCCCCAAGTCCCCGACGGAAACCAGCCGAGACAGGGTATGTGGATCTTCGTGAGAATCTGCATGCATAATTCCCGGCAGCAGGAGCGCCCACATCTCTTCGATGCGTTGCATGAGGTCCGCTCGTCCGGTCAGGACGTCGGACACCATCTGGACCCCGGTGAAGGACGCCACCACATACCTGGCAAGGACGGCAGGGTCCACCGTGGGACGGATCTGGTTTTCCTCTTTGCCCTGAATTACGAGTTGTTCCATCACGGCAATCCAGTCCTCATAGGGGCCTCGCACCGGCTGGCCAAAGGTCTCCGCTTCAAATGTCAGTCGGATGCCGGCTTTGACCACCGGCTCGTTGATCAACTGGAGTCCGAACGCCCGGCACATCAGGATCATGGTCGTCAGGCCGGAGTGATTGCCGGCCAGAACCGCTGCGCTGTGCTCAAGAACGACGCGGTGCTGTTCCTCAATCACCGCTCTTGCCAGCTCTTCCTTGGACTGGAAATGAAAGTACAGCGCGCCTTTCGTTACCTGGGCCGCTTCGGATACTTGGGTCAGGCTGGCACTGCCGTAGCCATGCTCCTCAAAAACGACTGCAGCCCCTTCGAGGATCGCCTCACGGGTTGCCTTTGCACGATCCTGAAGGACCATAAATGAACCTCAACTCTAGTCAGAACGTAGATTGGACGGACCCCAGCACTCCGCAGGCCCGGAAATGAAGGCGCCCCATCTAACCAGGGTCTTGCTGATCGGGGCCACTGGTTTCATCGGCAGCCGAATTCTCCAGGCGCTCCAGCTACGGGACGATGTCCTTGTATCGATTCTAGCAAGACGGCCGACCGGCTTGCTTTTGGAGGCCTCATCGACTGCTCTGTTCGGTGATGTTACGGACCCGGCATCGGTCCGCCGTGCGGTCAGACATGCGGACGCCGTCATCAACGCAGCCTCGTACGTCGGACCAGACGGGGACATAGCCGACCGTGTGAACCACCTGGGCACCCTGTCCATAATCCGGGCCTGTGAAATTGCGAGAGCAGGAAGACTCGTGCAGATCAGCACCACAGCGGTCTACGGATCCGGACCCCACAATTCACTGCGTCCCGGGGACGCAGAGTACCGCCCTGAATCTCCGGCCAGCCGCAGCCGGGCGGCAGCGGACAGGGCAGTGATCGCTGCGGGTGGGATCGTCATTAGGCCGAACCTCGTCCACGGCGCCGGAGACCGCTGGTTCATCCCGGGAGCAGCGCGAATGTTCAAAACCCTTGGCACCACCATAGACAGCGGCCGCGCGCAGCTCTCCACGATCGACGTTACGGACCTCGGTCTACTAGCGGCCGCCGCGGCGGTCGAGCCGACTGCGGCGCCTGGGGCCTACCATGCCGCATGCCAGACACCGCTGGAGCTTGGCCAGCTCCTCGGAGCCATCAGCGAGCAGATCATCCCCCTGAATATCAAGGGAACATCGACAATTGAAGACGCTGTACGGGCCCTGGAACCAGCTGGATTCAGCCCTCACACTATAAACATGCTGGGCATGAACCATCACTACGAGTCACAGCAGCTATGGGACCTTGCGCGTATCCCGTCGACCGGTTTTCAAATCGCGCCCCAGGCCCAAACATGGTACCGAGGCCGGCTCGTGACCGCATGAGCCCCCGGGATATAGCCGTCAGGGGTGTCCATCTGTTCTTTGTCGAGCGGCCGGGCGGTCTTTCTTGGCTGAGATGTTGAGCCTGTTGATGACCGAGAACTCACGGAGACTCTTCATTCGACCTGGCCGGACCCGCGTCCGCTTCGACGAACAGCGGCGCGTAGGTGCGGGCTTGGGGACCAACTCGTGGAAGAGTAGCGCCCAAGCCATTGTCGGTTGGCGTACGGCTGTAAAGCATGCCATGTCCGGGCGCAACGCCTACGGACGTTTAGGTGACTGCTCAGGCTGAACAAGGCGAACTTCCCATCGCGGTAAGGGAAAGCCGCTCCAACTTGGTCATTTTTGATGCTTAGCGCTACTTTTCCGCGCAGTGGTCCTCGACCCCCGTTCTCCTGGCCGTTGTCCTCCCATTGCTGGCGGGCGGTCTGCTCGTCCTCGTAGGTCCAGTTGAAGATTTGGTCCTGGTCGAACTTGCCGACGGCCAGTGCCTTGAACGGCGTGCCCGACAGGTGCAGTGTCCACCCGCGCTTGATCTGGTCGAAGGCGACGTCGGTCTTGGTGGTGTCGATGCCCTCGTGGGCCTCGTCGATCACCAGCAGATCCCAGTCGAAGCGTGTTATGTGCTTGAGTTTGTCGTACGAGCCGCCGAAGTACTGCGACCCCTTGAGGTCCTGCAGCGACAGGAACTCCACGATGCGCGGGTCTTCATCCTGATGGTTGAGCGAGAAGGCCCGTCACTGCTCGCGAGTCATGGGCGTACGGCCGGACAGGGACTGCGACTCCGAGACGAACTTGAACGTCGTCCGGTGACCGATGAAGCGGACGAAGTCGTCCAACCAGGAATTCGCGATCGCGGGGCGGTTGGTGACAATCAGGACCCGCTGCACGTCCAGGGCCCGCATCAGGTCGTATGTCGTCAGCGTCTTGCCGAACCGCGGCTTGGCGTTCCAGAGCACCTGGCTCTGCCCCGACTTGAAAGCAGCCACTGCCTGGTCGACGGCCGCCCGCTGCTCGGGACGCAGGACGTAATCGTCCTCCACGCCGATGCTCGGTACGTCGGGGAAGTCCTGGCCGGCGAAGTCGTTGAGATACTCTATTGACCTCTTCGACGCGATCTTAAAGTGATGCCACTCCGTGCGCTTGGGCTGGGTCTCACGCTCGACGCCGTGCTGGCGGAGGTAGGCGTGGAAGTCCTTGTCCGTGAAGCTCCCACCGGCTTCAGACGTGAAGAAGGCTCGGCGCGACCACAGCTTCTTCTTCTCGACGGACAGCTGGGACGCCTGCTGTGCAATACGGACGTCGGCGCTCTCCTGCTCCGTGTACCCGATCTTCTCCCAGCCGACGTACTTGGGGACGTCCGGCGTCGTCCACGAGTAGATCAGCGGAGTGATTTCGCGGAACGTGCTGATCTTCGGACTAGGCACCGGTCCTCACTTCCTCGTGGACCTTGTCGATCCGGCACACTTGATAGCTGTCGTAGATGGTGAAGTCGAAGCCGCCCTCGTCGCGCAACGAGGCGAGCGTGAACGGCTCACGCTGCACCATGCCCGGGGCTCCCTCGATCCGGTTCCACCACGAGAACTGGATGTCCTGACCCTTCGGGGTCTGGCTGGTCAGGGTGTTGCCGCGGACGATGTTCGTGTCGATGAGAAACGCCGCCGTCCGGTGCAGGTCGGTGTCCGGGCCGCAGGCAGTGCCATGGGCCTGGTGGAAGCCCAGGAACTCGGCGATCATGATCGCCTTCGCGTCCTGGTGGTTGTCCTCCAGCAACTCGATGCCGTAGATCGAGGCCAATGCGGTAGCGACTCCTCCGACCACTCCTCGACCGGGTACCGCTTCTCGATCGCGCGGAGCTTGCGACGCAGGATCGCGACCAGGAAGTTGCCGTCGCCCGCTGCAGGCTCAAGGAAGGTCTTGTCGACGAAGTCGCGGCCGGTCTCCAACTCCTCGCGGACCAAGTCGAGCATCCGGTTGACCATGTAACGAGGAGTGAAGACCTCACCGTAGATCTTGACACGATGGCGCGACTTCATGACCTGCTCCTCGGCAATCGTCTCTGCCACCGTCACTGGTGCCACCCATGCCGCCGACGATGATGAACGGAACCCGTAGCGGCGGGGTCGTCGGCCGACTTGTCGAGCAAGTCCGCGGACCGGTCATCTCGTGATGGCGACACATGCACTCCAATTTCTGCAGGCCGAGGCTTGGCTTCGGGCGATGATCAGCTGGGGAACCAACCGGAAGACGTAGTCAGCACAGCGCCAACCCTGCCTAACATTACCCGCGAGATCTCGAGGTCCGTCCTACCGGCTCATGCGCTTCTGCAGGAGCTTCTTCTGGCCGTTGGCGCCGCGGGTCTTCCGGGCCTTCGGGCTCCGCCCTGAGGCTTTGGTCACGGCGGCGGTGGGCGAGTTGTATTTAAGCGCCATTTGGTATCGCCAGAGACGTACAACTATGTTCTTGTCGAGCGGAGTCACTGTAGAAATAATCTCGCCTAAGCGCGGGTGGCGGACCGCCAGTGGAAAGGCTCAACGGATAATCGGACAGACGTATCCCACTTCCTTGGAACCAGGATGACCCCGGTGGGACAATCCCCCGCTGACCGCAAACGGCAGCCCGCCGCGTAACTTGGCCGTCCCGTATGTTGTCCCACAACCTCCGCCACAATCACCGTCACAGGTGCAATCTTCGGTACGGTGCACAAATTGTGACTATCACCCGGGATAGCGGTTGAGTCCCAGCAAAAAATGGTCCGGTTTGGCGTTCCGTTTACGGAACCTGCACTGGGACGACCCCGTGACCGCGTTCGACCTCACGATCGGTCTACTCAGCTGCTCCACGGTTGAGGGTATGCGGCGGGCGCCACGGCCTTGCACCGGCGCTGACCGGGCCCGCCTCGTCAGCCCACGCGGATGCCATTGTCAGCGAGGAACTCGCGGGAACGACCCATCTGGCGGTCGGCGGAGAAGGCGTACCACTGTTCGCTAAGGTCCTCTCCGTTTACGATGTCGCGGAACCGGAAGAAGGCACCTTTGCCCTCGATCGCCCGCTCCAGCCGCTCTCGGAGGGCCTCATCGTGCTGCCGCTCGGCGAAGGCCGCCATGTCCCGCCAGCCGTTCCGCGAACCGGTGCGGTCGAGCCGAAGCCAACGCTCCGGCTCCTCCTCCACGTCGATGGCGGCGTCCTCCCCGACTATCATCGGGTCAGTGGCGCTGTCGTCGTACACCTGCCCGGTGCGCAGGTCGAGAAAGCCACCGGTCGACAGCTCCGGATCCCCTTCCAACACGGTGCCGAGCATGTCCAGGTCCACCGGCACCACGCGGCCTGTCAGCGGCACGCCGCGCAGACCGGCCAGCAGGTCCTCGGCCAGCAGCCGGTCACCAGCGCCGCCGCGCCACGTCAGCCGGTTGATGACCGAAAGAGCCACCGGCTCGGCTTCCTGGCGTCTGCGCTCCAGCGCCATCGGTATGCCGGCCCCCACCTGCTGCAGAGCGTCATCGATGTCCCGTCCCGTCACTGCAGCGAGGAAGCGAGCCGCATCTGCCGCCGCGATGGCTTCACGCAGCTCGGACAGGTCGAGCCCAGGCGTCTGCACCTGTGCGGGCCACGCATGCAGCAGCATCGGGTGCGGCCGGCTCGGTTTCCTCGCCGCCCTGCCCTCCCCGTCGTCGGTAGCCCACCGGCGCCCGTACTGGTCCGGGATACTGCCCCATCCCCAGTACGGCAGTGGGACATCAGGGCGGACACCCAATACCTCCAGCGGGTCGACCTTCACTTCCCCGACCACGCATCGGTGCATCCAGGAGTCACCGAGGTCGTACGTGAAATGAAACTCAGCCCCCGCTTCCAGCGTCCGGGCGACCTTGGCAATAGCGATGTCGATCGGTGCGATGATCGGCCCGTGGATCGATCCGGCCATCTCGGCTCCCGTCTCTTCGTCAGTGATGACCCGGCCATCGGCCAGGGTAAACATTGACAAGTGCGAGCGGTCCCACCGGGCGAAGGCATCGTTGATGGCATTGGCGAGATCCATGAAGGTGTGCGACGGTCCGACCGCGAAGATACGCCCAGACCAGGGCCACAGCTCTTCACCACGACCACCGAGCAATTCCACCGTCACCGATAACCAGGTTCGTGTCATGTCCCAAGGATGGCAGGCGCCGCGGCGGTGCCATAACAGTGGTTGGGTTTTGCTCGCTGCCGGCTTCGGTGAATCGCGACGAATTCCGGAGGAGTTTCACACCACTTCTCGTCGTAAGGATGCGAAATGTCTTTAGTCCCTTTTCAGGCTCTCCTGACAGAAGTGTGGGTCAGGGATTGTGTGCTAAGGGGCATGGGTAACCCGATAGATTTGGGAGTTCCTACACAACCAATCTTCGGAG
>NZ_JAXCID010000074.1:0-7335 GCF_035985125.1 Arthrobacter sp. CG_A4
ACCTTCGCCAGCCGGCTTGCCGCCAGGACCGCCGTCATGGAATACATCGAAGCCTGGTACAACCGCCGCAGGCCCAACCGCAGGGCCGGCGGCATACCCCCGGCAACAGCCCTCGCAGACCACCAAGCCCGCGACCACGAACCCGCGGCCGCGGCCGCGGCCGCGTAACCGAAATCAACTACGAAACTGTCTCAAAAACTTGACGTGCGCACACCGCCCAGTTCAAAAACAGGATGGCCAGACCAAAGGTTCCAAAGAGAGCCAACGCAAGCTGCACTAGTGTTGCGCCCTTTTTCCAAGCCGGCCACACGTTCCCGCTCTTGCTTTTGTCGATTTCCGTCACGACTTCCCCCAATGCTGGCACCTTTTTCTTGTATCCACATCTGACGCTGACATGGGCTGATGCAGAATATCAGTCGCGTTGCTGGTGGCCTGACTAAGCCACAAGTGATTGCGTGCGGGGTGCGCAGTCGCTCTCCAGCTGCAGCATGAGCGCCGACTGGGCAGCCGTCTTGTTCTTACTGGAGGCAGCCATGAACAACATGGCAGTCCCGGCAATCGACGGCAGGGCCACGGGCTTACTGTGCTCCCGTGGTGCGCGCAGCTGCGCGGTGCGGGACAGCTCGGCGGCAGTGGCCGCCAACGGGCCGGGGGTGGGCTCGAGACGGTGAGACCATGCCGCGAACGCTCCCGACACTTCCCTCGCTGCTTTCGCCCAGGTTGCATGATCGTCCCGCGGCAGTGCCCGTAGCTGTTCGACCAGTGCGGTCGCGTTGCGGGTGTACTCCACCCACATCTCTGCCGGCGGTGTTCCGTTCTCAGGCCCGGTCTTGGACACGGTGCGCCTGTTCCGGGCCGCTGCGTTCCACTCTGCTGCAGCTTCGGTCGCGAGATGCGGTGAGTCCATCCACTCTTCACGCAAAGCACCGAGTTTCAGGTCGGACGCGAGGGAACCGCCGCCGAACCAGATGGGACGTTCCCCCAGCTTGGGCCGCTCCGCTACGGAGTACCCGACAATGACGTCAGTGGTGTTCTTCGCATAGCGCGGTCGGACCAGCATGCCGGTGTCCCGGGCGCGCCGGACGAACTCACCTTCGGTAGCCGATGCGCTGGCGCTGGCACGGACTTTTCGAGCCAAAGAAGAGCGGTGCATTTCCCGCTCGTCCCGAACAGCTGTGGCCTTCTCCGCCTGGTCGTAGCCACGGGTGGAGTGCACGGTGGAGAGCTGTTCCAGCCCGTACTTGACCTCCAGCTCACGGCACGATTCCTGCGCCTTCTTGTAGTCACCGTGCGTGGAAGCTTTGGTGCCGTCCTCGCGGACCAGGGAGACGGCCAGGTGAACGTGGTGGTTGCCATTCTCACTCGTGCCGTGGTTGACCGCAACCCACCGGCAGCGGGCCTTTCCGCTGGCTTCGGTGAAGCCCATGGAGTCCACGAAGTCATTGGCGATATCGCCCCACTGCTGATCCGTCAGCGCGCCCTCTTCAGCGCGCAGACTCAGCGAACAGTGCCACACGCTGGCGTCCTTGTAACCAACGTGGACGCGCTCCTTCGTGGCCGCGTCCCACTGCATGTCCTTGATCTGTACCGATACGCCATATGCCCTGCGTGGCTGGTCAAGATGCTTGGCAATGGCAAGCGCATCGTCACGGTCCAGAACACCATCGTCGTACCACGCCATGATCGCAGCGTCGCCTGCCACCAAGTGGGGATCGCTGTGTGCGCTCTGCTGCGCCGGAACCTCCTGGTACCGGTCATGCATGGTGTGACGTTCGAGGAGCTTGACCAGGTCAGCCCCACGCTCGCGTCCCGTGGTGGATTCAGCACGGCGGAGGAGCCTATAGAGGACATCGTCGTGAAGATCGCCGAACTCGTTGGGACGCTCGCGGAGGAAGAGGCCACGAACTCAGCATGACGCTGAGCCCCGAGTAGCGCCGGATACCGACAGGCCACGACGCCTCGAGACCTTCTCGATACCCGATCGCTTACTACTTCACAAACGAACACAACACGGCATCCATCAGGATGCACGAGACTCTCAACTTCCGGCCGGTCGCCCGATTCCCGGAGACTCGCGGAGCGACCGCGGACGGCGGTCTGTCTGAGCTCATTCTCTTCGAAGCGTCCCGATAAGCGATCCTTTACCGGGCGTTCCCTACAGATGACGCAGGTATCTCTCAGGCGAGTCCAAGAACGATCGCCAGTTGGAAATCAGGTCGAGGTCGGACCAAGTCCGCTGCCGGAGTCCCCACGGGCCGACTTCGAGAATCTGCGCACCAGGGAGAGCTGCGAGGACCGGGGAGTGGGTGGACATGATGACCTGGGAGGAGCCTTCGGCAAGGAGATCTTTCAGGACCGCGAGGAGGCTGAGGCATCCCGCGAAGGAGAGCGCCGACTCCGGTTCGTCGAGAACCCATAGTCCGCGTCCCCGGAAACGATCCACCGCCAGTTCCAAGAACGATTCTCCGTGTGACATGTCGTGGAATGAGATGTCCGGACCCGATGTGCTCGGGTTCTTCTCCAGATAGGTGAAAAAGCCGTGCATGGTTTCCGCGCGCAGGAAATAGCCCCGTCGTGTGGCGCCGGCGTTTCGGACGAGCTGAAGGTGATCGGCGAGAACGGATTCGGTAGATCGGGTGCTGTGCCGGGCACCTGTAGATCCGCCTTCCGGGGATAAGCCATAGGCCAGTGCGATAGCTTCCACGAGAGTGGATTTACCCGACCCGTTTTCGCCAACGAAGATAGTCGCCGAAGTCAGGTCGAGTCCGCGGTCCAGAACCTGCGCAACAGGGGCCAGGATGCCCGGCCACCGATGGCGGTCGAGTTGGTGGGCAGGGTCTTCGGCTACCCGCCTGATCGGAAAGGTGTGCGAAGGCATTCCCCATTGTTGCAACCCACTCCGTTGGTCCAACAAGTAGCCCGAACCATCGACGGCACCCTCGGGGCACGCAGACGTGGAGCCAGGGATCCTTTAACAGGACGCCGTCGTCCCCGGGTCGAGTGTCGGATGGTGCGTTAAATAGGGAAGCGCTGCTCCGTCGATTCGAGCGCAGCCGTAAGCCGGCGCCACCGTGCCGGCGCCTGCGGAGTTCAAGCGGGCGGCGGCGGAAGCTGAAAGATGAACCGATCGTCGGGGGACCACGTGTGCTCGTCGTCGCATCGGTAGCCGCGCAGCCACGCTTGACCGTCTACGACGCGAAGATAGAAGCCTTTCGGATACTCGTGGTCCTTGCTAAGCGCTTCGGCGGCCACTGTGAGGCCGCCATCGGGTGCTGTCCCCGAAGACATCACCGAGTCGCGAGATGCGACCTGCTCGTTCAGAGCCATGCGCAAATAGGGCGCAGTATCCACCGGGCACAGCGACAAGCCCTGTTGCTGTGCAACCTCGAAGATCTGGGTAAGGGTCGCCCCACTGGGAAGCCCTAGTTCGGCGACCGTACGCTCTGTTACCACCACGGGACGAGGGGCCTGGTCGTCGAGGATGACGTCCTCGATCAGGGTTTCCGCGTGACCGTTGACCAGGATGCCACGCGAAGCCAGGCTGTTCATCAGCTGACGTCGGGAAAGCCCTCCGACGCTTACTTCTAGTCGTTCGACGCGAGATCTGTCTGGCATGAGTCTCCTTGGGGCGAGTGTCTGCTACAGGCCGGTGCCCAACTCTACGGGCGGGCAAGATCGCTGCGCGCAATGAAACACAGCCAACGGGCTGCTCAGCTGCACGCGGATCGCCCGCAAGCCGATCCTTTACCGGGCGCTGCCCGGTCACCCAGCGCCTTAGGTGAAGGAGTCAACAAAACCGGGGTCATTTCCGTCCTCGGTACAACTCCAGCTACGGGCGAACGCGTTGCCTGTCCGAGCTCAATCAGCCCTGAGTTCTAATCCTGGCAATCTGCCTTCGTTGGGATTATTCTCGCTGATGATCCGGTCAAGGGCAGCCTGGGTCGCCGTGAGATTAGCGATCGTTTTTGAGATCCTGTCCCGTTCTTCGAGCAAGCGGCTCCGCAACTTAGGCGTCCTCGCCCCGGGATCACTCATGCACGGCAATAGATCAACCATCGTTGCGCTGCAAATGCCCGCCCCGAAAAGATCCTGAATGAGGTCAACGCGGGCGGGCGCGTCCGGGCCGAAGGCCCGTTGCCCGGATGAGGTGCGGTCCGCGCTCAACAGGCCCTGCTCCTCGTAGTACCGCAGTGAGCGGACACTCACCCCCGTCGCGGCCGAAAGTTCACCGATACGCATCTTCGCCTTGCCTCTCACATTAGTGTCAGGACCTAGGGTACGAGCATGACAACAGACAACAGAACCAAACCTTCCGTGCGCCAGCTGCGCCTGATCGTCGAAGTCGAAGACTACGAGGCTGCCGTGAGGTTCTATCGCGATGTCCTCGGGCTCACCGAACAGGCCGCATTCGAAGGTGACGGCGATGCCAGAGTCACCATCCTCGACGCGGGCCGCGCCACACTGGAACTGTCCAACCCAGCCCAGATCCGAATGGTTGACGCCGTCGAAGCCGACGGCAAGCGGAGCGCAAAGATGCGGATCGCCTTCGAGGTAGATGACTCCGCCACGGCGACCAAGGACCTGGTCGCCGGCGGTGCCTCCCTCATCGCCGAGCCACGCGAAACTCCATGGAAGTCATTGAACTCCAGGCTGACCGGACCTGAGGGTTTGCAGGTCACGTTGTTTCAGGAACTGGAAGACATCCAGACACGCAGCACCCGCCCAGGATTCAAACACCCTTGAAGAAGCTGCGGCGGGCTAACGACGCCCGGGCAGTCCTCGCCGCCTCAGGATCAGGACAGCACGCAACACAAAGGATCGGTGGCCGGAGTGCCGCGCCGGCTTCTCACTCCAACAAAGAGGAGAATTTCAGTGTTCCACGCAACAACGGCTGACCGTAACGCTTCCGGCGCCGGTGAGGTCATTTCTGAGGATCATCAGTTCGGCTACGCGATACACGAGCTTTGCCTATCCAAAACCGAAGGCGATCGGCTGCTGGCAGCAGAGGAGGGAACTTCCCTTTACTGCATCGGGGGCCGTGGCTGGGCCTCCTTTCCCGGGGGAAACGCCCGGTACGCCCTCGAGCCGGGGACCGTCTTCGCGGTCACCACACCCGGGCGTGGGGTCGTCGTCAGCGCCGTCGAAGATCTCACGATCCTGCGGGTGGATGATGCTCCCCGGTGCTGAGAGACCACCAGGCCCCGGCGCCCGGCCGATTGAGCCAGGCCCTCACCAATATCCGGACATCCCGACAGGAACATCCATGAGCCCCGTGCGAAACCAAACCTTTGATCCCCGCGCCGCCCTGGTGATCGTCGACGCCCAAAAGGGCTTCGATGACGCCGCCTACTGGGGTCCGCGCGATAACCCCTCCTGCGAGGCGAACATCGCCGCCCTGCTGACGCGCTGGCGAGAAACGAGCCGCCCCATCGTTTTCGTTCGCCATGACTCCACGGCACCCTCATCACCCCTGCATCCGGACAACCCCGGCAACGCGTTCAAGGACATCATCACCGGCTCCCCGGATCTCTTGGTGCGCAAGACCGTCAACTCCAGCTTCCACGGCACCCCCGACCTGCACGCCTGGCTGCAGGAAAACGGCATCGATGAACTGGTCGTGTGCGGAATCACCACCAATCACTGTTGCGAGACCACCGCCCGAGTCGGGGGCAACCTCGGCTACCGGGTGTATTTCCCGATGGATGCCACCCACACCTTCGACCGCACCGCTCCGGACGGCGAGAACGTCACCGCGGCTGACTTGTCACGGATGACAGGGGTGAACCTACACGAAGAGTTCGCCATAGTCGTGACCACCGCCGACCTGCTCGAACAGGCAACGCAAATCGCCACTGCCCGGTAACCTGACAGGGGACTGTCCGTTCACCGTTCCTCAAACGGAGCCGCGAAACCGCCACTTTAAGCTGCGATTTGACCGTGTGACTCGCAGCAATAAATGGCGGTCTTTTCGCAGCGCTATTTGTCCCCTCGCAGCCCGCAAGGGGATCGGTTTACGGGTGCTCTGGCGGTTGGCGTCCTCATAGCAAGCGTGACGTTATCCGCGGCTCATTCGTTAGTCTGAACGAATGCCCTACAGGATTCGCCAGGCTACGCCCGCTGACGCCGAAGCCATAGTCAGGATGCACACGGCTGCCCACGAGGAATGCTACGGACACTTGCTTCCATCGCAATTCTTTGCCAGCCGTCGAAACAGTATTACGGAACGTGTGAATCAGCGTAGGCCGTTCTTGGATAGCAAAGACCCCCGGCTCGTGGCCCATGATGAGGCCGGAGCAGTAGTGGGAGTGGCAGACGCGGGCCCGGGAAGAGACCCCGATATGGCGGGCATCCCGGAGCTATATAGGATTTATACCCTGAGCCGGACCCACGGTTCGGGTCTTGGCGCCCAACTTATAGAAGCCGCCATCGGCGATACTCCGGCTTACCTCTGGGTGCTTGAGGACAATCCGCGTGCCAGAGCCTTCTACCAAAAGTCAGGGTTCAGTCCGGATGGGGCGCGCAAGCTGTTGCAGCCTGACTGGAGCGAGCTGCCAGAAATCAGGATGGTCCGTCCCTGAGATGCGACGGCGTACGGTGAGGGATCGGCTTACGGGCGCAACATTTTGGCCTGTCAGTTGTACTGCCGGCTCTTGCGCCCTCGTTCTCACCGCAAGTTGCGTCTCTAAACGTAGGCTGGCTGAATGAATCAGCAGACTGAAGTGGTGCTCGTCCATGGCTTGTGGCACCAGCCGGCCCACTTCGACCAGTTGGCAGACGATCTGCGCCGCCTCGGCGCCAATGTCCATGTTCCTCGTCTGCATAGGGGTTCACTGGCTGCGGACACTGCAGTAGTCCAGGAGACGGTCGATGGATGTTTGGCACCGCCAATCGTCCTTGGCCATTCATATGGTGGATCTGTCATCACTGGCCTGGAACGGGTCCGGCACCTCATGTACGTTGCGGCGTTCGTTCCGGCAGCCGGTGAAAGTGGCGCCCTTCTGGGTGGTCCCACAGCACTGGTCAACGACGCCATCCGGCATAACGACGACGGGTCTACCAGCGTTCAGCCGGAACGGGCTCGCGAGGTTTTGTACGCACATTGCTCCGCCGCCGACAGTGCATGGGCCACCTCGCTCCTCGTACCTCAACAACCCGGTCACGGTCGCGGTGTACCCAGCCGCATCGCCTGGCAAACCACCGAGAGCACCTATATTCACTGTGAAGAGGACAGAGCGCTTAGTGGCGAGTACGGGCTGATGGTACGGGCAGTCCGGTCAGGTGGTACCGCTGGTTTCGATGACCCGGTACCGGCCAGGAACCGCTCTGCGCAATTTC
>NZ_JAXCID010000075.1:0-7221 GCF_035985125.1 Arthrobacter sp. CG_A4
GCCGCAGGCCCAACCGCAGGGCCGGCGGCATACCCCCGGCAACAGCCCTCGCAGACCACCAAGCCCGCGACCACGAACCCGCGGCCGCGGCCGCGTAACCGAAATCAACTACGAAACTGTCTCAAAAACTTGACGTGCGCAGCAGGCGCTCGAGCATCTTGACCGAGACACTGCGCCGCCCTGCCTCATAGGCGGCAACATTCGGCTGAGCAACCCCGGATCGTCGGGCAAGCTCTGCCTGGCTCAGGCCGGCAGCCTCTCGAAGCGCTCGAACTGGATTCACCATGGTCGAATTATATCGCGTGATATGACTCTAGCGACAGCTAGACCGATTTGGACGCAACCGGTTACCTGAGCGCAGCCATCACCCTCAGAGTCACGAACAAGCAGTGCGGTCCGGCTACCACACTCGATCGGTCGGGCCCATCATGGCCCTCGCCCGCCACGAGATTGATCTGCATCCTGTTCTCGAGCTCCACCCATCACCATTGCTTGCAGCGTCGGAAAGTCCACCTGGCTTAGACAGTCAACCGGAATCAACTAGACATTGAATCTAAATTCCCCACGTTCTGTAGCCGACCAACTTCTACTGGCAGCGCGGGCCCAAGTGGAGCCTGCAACCTTCTGAACCACGATCAGGGCAGTGCGCGACCGCGAGGCGTCGGGCGAATGGAATCCGTGGAGAGATCAAGCCAGATCAGCACGCTTGTCAGGTGCGCGCGATGGGCGTTGGATCCCCTGACTGTAAAGGCACACCTTGCAACTCTGAGCCAGGTGGCCCCTACAGTGATGCTTTCTCAACCAGCGATCGTGCCGCCCGCTCGGCGATCATGAGCTTGGTCCCGCTGATGGGGTCATGTCCGTAACCGGCCCGGGTCTTCATTCCAAGCAGGACACCAAGTGAGTTGGAAGCTTGCTTGTCTACCGAGGCGAGCAAGGCGATCGCATCCGGGTGATCCTGGCCTTTGGCAAGTTTCCCCAGCGCGCCAGCACAGATTGCATCTGCCGCCGCGATTCCGGCATGAACGTACAGGGTCACGCAAGCGTCCGCGACGTCCTCTCCGTCTCTAGCGCTGTATTCGAAAGGCCAGGCTTGCACACTCGAGCCGCGCCTTTCGCATACAGCGCCCAGTTTCATCATCTCGGCCGCGCCTAGAAGGCGGTGCTGGGCAGATCCTTCTCGCCATCGACGATCGCGGTGATGATCCGCGCTGCAACGAGGTCTGGATCCAGCGGCGCTCCGAATCGCGGCGCTGACCCGGCGATCGGGTGCTCGGACAGCGCGGTGCCAGTGTGGCCTGGGCGGGCATCCACTAGTCGGATGCCCGCGCGACGATACTCGCGCGCCGCTGCGACAACGAAAGCCGCGAGCCCAGCTTTCGACGCCGAGTATGCTGCCAGACCGGCGACGGGTGTCTCAGCGACAACGCCGCTCAGGGTTACCACGAAGGGCTCCCGGCCGTCACGTGCCGAAGCCGCGAGGTAGGACTGGCTCTGGGTAATGAGCTGGATCGCACTGGTCGTGTTCACAGCAAACAGTTCGTCCACCGTGGCGGGTTCAAGGTCTGAAGCGGCGCCGAAGGCGACGACCCCGGACGCAACCACAAGCCCGTCGAGCCGTCCGTGCTGCGCATTCGTGGCATCCAGCACCTCCCGAATCACAGAGGGTGCACGTAGATCGTGCCCAGCAGACTTTGACGACCGGGCAACAATGGCGCCGTTACTCTCCAGCCGATCGGCGATCCGCGAGCCGAGCCCGCCGGTGGCGCCGACTACCAGAACAACCGCACCCTGAAGATTCGTCATGGGTAGATCCTAAATCACGTGCCGCAGGTAGCCCAGCCCGAGTCGGTTTGCTGAGGTTGGACGACTGCGGATTCCCCAGACAGCGCGGCAAGCTTCACGCGCACCCCCGGGGGTGAAGCGCCCCAAGTTTCATGCCGCAGCCTTGAAAGTTGGAAGCATGCATATCATGCCACGCGTCCGCGCACCCCTTGGTGCTGCAATTTGTGGGCATCCGCGGCACCGACGCACACCCGCCTGTTACACAATAAGCACACCGAACCCACGGATACTTAATTCGCACAAACAGAAACGGCCCCGTATGCCGAAGCAGATGGGGCCGTCTCAAAAATTAATTGAGTTATACGTTAAACCTAAACTCCACCACGTTCTGTAGCCGAGCAACCTCTACTGGCAGCGCGGGCCCAGGTGGAGCCTGCAATCTTCTGGACCACGATAAGGGCAGTGCGTGACTGCGAGGTGTCGGGAGAATGGAACCCCTGGAGAGATCAAGCCAGATCAGCGCGTTTGTCAGGTGCGCACGATGGGTGTTGGAGCCCCTGACCGTAACGGCAAACCTTGCACCTCTGTGTCAGGCGGCCCCTACAGTGATGCTTTCTCAACCAGTGATCGTGCCGCCCGCTCGGCGCTAGTGAGCTTGGTCCCGCTGATGGGGTCATGTCCGTAACCGGCCCGGGTCTTCATTCCAAGCAGGACACCAAGTGAGTTGGAAGCTTGCTTGTCTACCGAGGCGAGCAAGGCGATCGCATCCTGGTGGTCTTGGCCTTTGGAATGTTTCCCTAGCGCGCCAGCACAGATTGCATCTGCCGCCGCGATTCCGGCATGAACGTACAGGGTCACGCAAGCGTCCGCGACGTCCTCTCCGTCGGAGAGTTCCCGAGCATCGTCTGCTACCTGCAGGAACTGCTTGGCTTTGGCAAGTCGGCCTTGCTGGACCGTCTTGTCTGCTGCGACGGTTCTGGTGTTGACATCCTTCGGAGTCATGTACGGGCCTTGTCTCTTCGGAGTTGTTTGCGAAGCCAGGACGGGTCTCCTGCGATGTCGATACCATCCTCGAGGATAGAGTTGAAGATGATCGCTGGCCGCACTTCTGAACTTCGGTAAACAAGGGGGCGCACGTCGTTGCCGGTCCACAGGGTCGCTTGGGCGGCAAGTCGACGCACTGAGTCTTCTACAGCGTCTTCTGTCGCCGAGTCTGGCATGACGACGAGGAGGTCGATGTCGCTGTCTGCGCGCATTTCGTTACGGGCAGCTGAACCGAAGATCTTTACGGTGAGAGGTTGGATCCGCCACTCGGAAATAATCTGACTCATCCTGGAAAGCAGCTCGCTCTTTGCGTTGGCGATCGTCTGAATGGCCTCCGCCAGCAAGTGGTCCAAGTTCAACGCGTAGGCATAACTTCGGCCCGTGGCACGTTCCAGAACTGCACCTTGTTCCACAAGGCGAACCACGGATTTGCGTACACCTTGAGGCGATCCTTCCTCGGGCAACAGCTGGTGGATCTGGTGAACTGAAAGGTACTGTTCGGTTCGCGCCAGCACCGTAAGTACTTGAGAATCGAGGCCGGTTGTACTGACGACTGCGAACGGATTTTGCAGGCGCATTCTCGCTCCTCTCTGCGCTCCGGGACAGGGATAGTCTTTCACAAAAACAGACCAGAGTCCACGAAAGTAGACGAGTGTCCACGAAAGTAGACGAGTGTCCACGAAAGTAGACGAGTAAGTCACCTCAGAAACACTGTCAAGCAGGCCACAGAAACTAGCCGCCCAAGGATCGCTGGGGTCAATGGAGTGCCGGGCCCCAGGCGCACCCCATTCGCGTCCCAAATTGTGCGTTGAAGCGGAACTCCACCACGTCGCGAGGCTGACAAAAATACCGCCATGACCGTCAACGGCCCACCAAGCGCCTGCCGCGCGAGAGCCGACGCGACAAAGGGGCCGTCCACGCCCAGCTCGACCACCACAACGTCGGCCACATCTCCGCCAAAGCTAGTGCCAATGGGGTTACTCCACCCCAATTCAGGGTAGACACAGTCGGCAAGAACACCCTGTCGAAGCCAAACTCAGGAGCAGCACAGCGGCAAGAATGAAGTGGCGATTTTTCTCCATTCCAGCCAATTGGTGGACTCCGCGGAATTCCGTAACAGATTACAACAGTGCGCGCTTATGCCCGTCGGCAACATCGAAGGCACGGCCCTGTGGCCCCTGCGATGGAGCCTCCTACTCTCGATCGCTCATTGACTACTCACAGAGCACTCAGTATTCTTGGCTCCATGAACACTCGTTTAGCGCGTCGACTAGAACTAGATTTGACTCAGTCCCTGGCAGCCACAAACGCCGGATTGAGTCTAGCCACGTGGCGGCGATGGGAAGAAGATCCTGATGCCGTAAGCTCCAAGACACGGGAAGCTTGCGAGAACGTGCTGGCCAAAGATTCGGAGACCTCAAGGGCCCTTGCCAAATCAGCCGCACAATTTGAGAAGTCCTGGCGCAACTGCCCGTACCTCACACCTCGGCAAGCCTTCGCGATCGCACTGACCCTCGATCTTTGGGCCGACACCGACATTCGCGAATGGTTAGGAGCGCCCGCCGATGAACCGCTCCATGAGGTTAGTCCCTTTGCGAGATTCGATCGACGGGTCATGTTCTATGTCGGGGAGAACCGCGCTTGGGCTGAGAAAGTTCGAGAACGCTGCTACGCCATCTCGGATGAAATAGAAAATGGCGTGCTTCCATTTAACCGTGATGGGGCCTACATTGATGAACTTCTCATAGCGGCGGCACTTACTGAAGCGAAGGATTTTCTTTCCGACATGCCCGAAATATTCGAGAGAATATCTCCTCGATCCGCCTCCGAGACTGACGACGACGACGACACGACCAACGACGATAATTGGGACGTCGTCAGCGATTCGTTCGATGATATGTGTCGTTGGGACGATTGGGAAGTCCCCCTATACACAAATCATCCACTCTTGCCAGCGGTCCTTGCCGATCGGCATCCGTTCACGTGGTTCGACGTCGTACCCTCTACCGGGGCGGGATATCTCCAGCGTCTCCAAGGATTACTCATTACGCATGATGAGGGCAACGAATAATCCTGCAGCGTCCAGCCGGGAACACCATGAATTGGTTTTTACACTACAAACCTGGAGGTAGGTATGTCCAAAGTTTTCGATGAAAACCTTTGGCCAAAGCTATACGCCGTTGTCTTGGAACACGATGCCCTCGGCGGAAGGCGGGTGCGTTGGAATGCCACCTATCAATCGTGGGTGACTACTCGTGACTACGACCGCTATCTGGATTTCCCTTGGGAATCCAGACCGGGGATGACCATGGGATTAGAGGACCGACCATCGGAAGATCAGTACACAACCGCTCATCAGGTAATTCAGGATTGGACGACAGCGACCAAGCGCTTCGGCGGGTGTGAAAGGTGCGGTTCCTCGGACCTCAAACTGCACTTCGTGACCCCCGACGTGCACGGCGAACCTGCGGTCTATTGTGTACAGAGTCCGGCGTATTCAGTTGTCGACTCAACCGGCGGTACCTGTCGACTGAAGCACTGGGGCAGCCCGTTCGGCTGCCAGTCGGTTGAGGCTTACATAGATCGTGGTACCTGGGCTGAACCACGGACGGGGACTCGAGCCGCCTTCCTGTATGGACGGCCCCTGACCGCCGAGCAGGTGATAAATCGAGACTGGTGTGCGCGCTGCACTGGTGCTGCGAGCAATGTGCGGCACAATGCTGCAGCAGGGCACGAGGACCCAGACGAATGGGCCTATCAACGCGCCACCCAGGAGTTAAAGGGTCTTGCACGGCGTCTGCTTGAAAACTAAGCCAATAACTACGAGCACGCCCCAAGCAGGACGCCGCCCGGTCAGAATGACCGGACGGCGTTCTTGTCTGGCTCAGGTGAGCCAAACGGACCTAAACGTTAAATCTAAACTCCATCACGTTCTGTAGCCGAGCAACCTTTCCCCCGATGGGCCTCGCGGTCTCACTCTGCTGAGAGCGACTGGATGTATCTGCCGATCGCCGGCAGGTCGACGACCATCGTGTCCCAGACCGCACCGTAGTCAGTTCCCTCGGAGTAATGCGCCAGGCAGTCCCGCATCCGCTTGATCAATGACCATGGCACTTCGGGATGCCGGTCGGTCGTGGCGTCGCTCAAACGAGCCACATTCTCGCCAATCTTGATGATCAGTGACTCTGCCGCCAGGCCCGGAACGTTGTTGGGGTCCCCGAGGTACCACTCGTTGCCGCGTGCCACGAGATTCGCGCCGACGCCGCACAGTCGGACGATCTCCGTCAGAGCCGCATCATCCCGCTTGTTCATACCGCGACAGCCGTCGCCAAGATCTCATGATCGGCACGCAGACCGCCGTCGGTCACCACATCGACCTCGACACCGAGCAACTCGCTCGCGTCAGCAGCGAACGCCGCGACCGTAAGCAACCCGGTGCCGGGCGATCGGGTGACCAAGATGTCCAGATCGCTGCCGTAACTGTCTGTGCCGCGAGCCGCCGAGCCGAAGACACGGACATTGTCGAAGCCATACCGGCCCGCAAGGCTCACAAGGTCGGCACGGCGCGCAGCGAGCGCATCATGAGGCAGTGGCCGCGCGGCCGTCCGCAGGCGCTCGAGCATCTTGACCGAGACACTGCGCCGCCCTGCCTCATAGGCGGCAACATTCGGCTGAGCAACCCCGGATCGTCGGGCAAGCTCTGCCTGGCTCAGGCCGGCAGCCTCTCGAAGCGCTCGAACTGGATTCACCATGGTCGAATTATATCGCGTGATATGACTCTAGCGACAGCTAGACCGATTTGGACGCAACCGGTTACCTGAGCGCAGCCATCACCCTCAGAGTCACGAACAAGCAGTGCGGTCCGGCTACCACACTCGATCGGTCGGGCCCATCATGGCCCTCGCCCGCCACGAGATTGATCTGCATCCTGTTCTCGAGCTCCACCCATCACCATTGCTTGCAGCGTCGGAAAGTCCACCTGGCTTAGACAGTCAACCGGAATCATCGAGACACTGAATCCAAATTTCACCACATTCTGTAGCCGAATAACTTCTGCTCGGAGCGCGAGCCTGTCGGCCCTGAACTCTGCTGACAACACGATCTGCTCAGGCACTGTGGCTGACACCCATGCGGCATGCAAGGAACTTCTGACGCCTCGGGTCGGTTCCGAGGAGGAGCAAGGTGGATTCGATGCTCCGGCCGTCAGCAATGAACCCACTTCAGAATCCATTCGACTCTCTAGCGCTGTATTCGAAAGGCCAGGCTTGCACACTCGAGCCGCGCCTTTCGCATACAGCGCGACGACCTGCACGCCGAGCCGCCAGTGCAGCGGCCGGGCGAAGAGCCAGTCTCCGACGCCCTTGTGGTCGCGTCCGTCCACGATGCCCAGGA
>NZ_JAXCID010000076.1:0-6765 GCF_035985125.1 Arthrobacter sp. CG_A4
AGCACCGTCCCGTCATTGACCACCAGACCAGGTAGCTGCCTCGAGATCAAATGCACGCTGACGCGCAGGCTTTCCAGTGCCCTGGTCTCGGGATACTCGGGCCACAACAGACCGACGAGATAGCTTCGGAGGCTCGGCCCCCGGATCGCCAACGCAGCAATCAGCCGTTGCTGGCGTGCTGCAACGTGCACAAGGCCCGTGTCCCGGCGAAGTTGCCATGACCCAAGCAGATCTACCTGAAGGTCTCCATAGCCGTCGTTGCCCATCCGTACCCTGATTTCAGCTGGGGTCTGAAGAGGTAGACCAGGTAGCAATGACGATCCTCACCTTGATGCGCCATGTCAATGGGCCTCGACCATCCGCCGGCTTCTCCGTCCAGCAGCCCGTCCGGTCATGGCGCCTCCCAGAATAAGGGCCAAGGCTTCCAGTTGGAAGCTGGAGCCCCCCTTCATTCTGCGGAGACCCTTGATTTGCGCCAAGTAGCTTCTTTTCCCAGGCGTCCGCTCCAGCATCTGAGCGCTGTACCTTTTGCTTATCATTCGTGATTCGATGGACCCATGACAGCTGCTCCCGACGTAGTCAGCGAAGATCTCAGCCGGCTTAGTGCGGCTCTGGATGCCGTCATTCCGCCGAGGACAGCGTCGAATCTGCTGGTTGCTACCTGGAATGTGCGGGCATTCGGGGACCTGACACAGAAGTGGCTGGCGGTGGCGAAGGATTCGCCTATGCGCGACTGGCATGCCGTGGCGTGCATCGCCGAGGTCGTCTCCCGTTTTGACGTCGTCGCGCTGCAGGAGATCCGGCGCAGCACTCAGGCCCTGAAATTCCTGCTCGAGCGTCTCGGCCCGAACTGGCGGGTCATCGCCTCGGACGTGACCGAGGGCGCAGCTGGAAACGGTGAGCGTCTCGCGTTCCTGTACCGCGGCGACAGGGTCCAGCCCTCCGGGCTGGTCGGGGAGATCGTACTCCCGCCCGTCGGGGAATATCCCCAGCGCCAGTTTGCGCGCACACCCTACGTCGCAGGTTTCAGCAGAGCCGGGATCGAGTTCACCCTGGCCTCCGTGCACGTGCTGTGGGGCAAGAACGCCGCCGAACGGCTCCCGGAAGTAACCGCCTTTGCCCAGTGGATGCGGGCCTGGGCCGACCGCACCAACGACTGGAACAAGAACCTCATGGTCCTTGGGGACTTCAACTTGGACCGTATCGGTGACCCCCTCTACGAGGCCTTCATCACCACAGGGCTCTGGCCCCCGACAGAACTGAACAACGTCCCGCGGACCATCTTCGACGATGACAACACCCAGCACTTCTACGACCAGATCGCCTGGTTCTCCGAGCCGGACGGCACATCGCTCCTGCAGGACATGACCTACTCGCAAAAAGCCGGGTCCTTCGACTTCATCCCCCACATCATGACCGGGCTGACCCGGAACGAGATCTCCTGGCGGATCTCGGACCACTACCCCCTATGGAGCGAATTCAGGCTGTCCTCGAATGTTGCGCCACCTGCATGAGCTCTGGGCTGCTGCGGAGTGTTAGCCCGGGGTTCATGAGGGTGGGGCCTGTCGGGGGTGTTGCAACGACCGCTAGAACTCGCCTGAGCTGGGAAAATAGTGTTATTGACGCACTGTTCCACCGGCTGAAAGAAGCACCTTTCTGATGTCCCAGATTTCCGGAGTTTTCCCGTCCCTTCCTGTCGCCACGACGGAGCAGTTGCTGGTCTCCCATGCGGGGCTGAACGTAGTGACGTCTTCTGTTGACGCGCTCGGGTTCCGGGGCTTGTGCGAGGACCGTTTAGGCCAGTTCGTCCCTTCCGGGGCCCGGCACCGGTCCGGGCACGATCCTAGGCTCGTTGGCGGTCATGCTCGCTGGCGGCGGGGAACACGTCTCTGATCTGGACATCCTGCGGACCGGTTCCGGTGTTTTCGGAAAGATTGCTTCGAACGCGACGATCTCGCTGTTCTTTGAGCGGACCGTGACCAACCCGGATCTCTTCGGCTACGGCATCTCCACGTTGACGCGGAAATTACGTTCACGGGTGTGGGAATCGGCCGGGGACCGGAACCCGGCGTTGAAGGCGACAGCGCTGGAGCCGCTGGTCATCGATCTCGATGCCACCCTCGTGACCTCCCACAGCGACAAGGAACAGGCTGTCGGCACGTACAAGGGCGGGTACGGCTTCGCCCCCTTCATCGCCAGCGTCGACTATGGCGCGGGCAACGGGACCGGGGAGATCCCGGCCGCGGTGATGCGTCCGGGTAATGCCGGGGCCAACAGGGCCGAGGACCACATCAAGGTCTTCACCCAGGCCATCGAACAGCTCCCCGACGACTTCTACGACCAGCAGGGAGAGCTCATTGGTGAGAAGGTGCTGGTCCGGACCGACAGCGCCGGGGCATCCCGGAAATTCCTGCACCACCTCTCATCCTTAGGGGTCCAGTTCACGGTGTCCTACCCGGTACCGGTGCCCAAAGCCCACATGGTCGGCTGGATCAACGACAAAAAGTACTGGCAGCCCGAACTCGACCAGGGAGGGGACGAACGCAACGACGCGTGGGTCGTCAACGCCACCGAGATCCTCGGGCTCACCGACTACCCGGCCCGTCACGAACAATGGAACAGGATCCGGCGCTAGCGGCCCCCGCTCACGTTCGGGGCGTATGGCGCCGTTGATTGCCGGCCGAATGGGTCCCGTGTCTTCGAAGCGGCATTGACACTTGAGATGCCCCGGCCCCGGGAAGCCCTATCCGCTGGTGACGATGAATCGGCCCGACAGGCCTTCCTCGCCATAGCCCTGTTCGACGACGGCCGGTACGGGACGCACTCCGCACCGCGCTCCTCGCGCTGATTCCTACCCTCGACGGCTACCAGAGGGCCCTGAGGGAGTACGCCGAGGAACTTCCCAGCACCGTGACGGCCCGCGAGAAAGGTCAAGCCTGAGACATCCCCGCCAAGCGGGACCTTCCTGCAGTCGAAGGGTCGCGAGGTACGGAACCCAAGCCTATCGTTCCGGCACGCACAGCACTGAGACAATTGGATGGTGAGCCACACAAAAGGAGACTTCGATCTGACGTTGGATGAGCTGCGCGCTGTCGCTCGCTTCGCAGCGCAAAGCGCCCAACTGGTGCTGACAGATTTCACAGTCGTCTCGTCTGGGGATCCTCGCCCTCGCGCTGCTCTCGACGCCGCGCTGGCTTTTGCGGACGGCGCTCCGCGAACCAATTCGCAGCGCACGACGGCGGTCGCGGCGCATCGGGCAGCGAAGGAAGTCACGAGCGAGACCGGTCGCCTGGCCGCGCAAGCGTGCGGTGACGCGGCGGCGGCCGCGTACCTGCATCCGATCGCGAAACCGACCCAAGTCGGCCACATCCTCCGTTCGTCAGCGTGCGCCGCCTTGATCGACGAGCTCCACGCTGGGGGCGACACCACAGTTGCCTCCAGATCCATCAGGACAGCGTGCGATCGCGCGACCCCGAGGTTGCTCGACGTACTTCGTCGTTACCCAGCCCCTCCACAGGCGAGTAGCCGACTGGCACAGATCATGAGCGAGCTCGACGCGGCTTTGAGGAGCATCGAGACGCCCGCCCGAAGCACCTCCCGCGACTAGCCAAAAGTCCTGAGCCGGTAGTGGATCCCGTCTCCTTGCTCCTCACGCAAGAAACGCCAGGGAGCGAGATGGCAAATCTGTCGCGTAACCAAAGTGCCTCATAACGTATGGCTTCCAAGACAACCCTGTTGGCGGCGCCAGTCCACGTGTTGGATATTGCCGGCCCGATTAACGAACCCTTAGCGCCGGATACTGTTCCGTTGTTCGTGATAGGCCGAGACCCTCCGTAACTGGCTGAACAAATACCGCGAGGCCAACGGCGGCACCGAGACGGAGCTGACGTTGCCGGAACGGGCCCGTTTGAAGGAGCTCGAGAGGGAAAATCAGGAGCTGCGCGCGGAGACGCTGTTCCTGAAAAAAGCGGCCGCTTACTTCGCGCGGGAGCAGCGGTAGTGAGCAAGTACGAATATATTGACTCCCAAAGAACTGAGCCCGCCAACCCGAATTCGGTCGTGAAGATGTGCCGCTGGTTGGGCGTCTCGACGTCCGGTTTCTACCACTGGCTGACGCGCCCTCAATCGGCGACTGCCACTCGCCGGAAGGCACTGATAGCGCGGATCCAGCACTATTTCGAGGAGTCCGATGGCACCTACGGGTACCGGCGTATCCACGCGGACCTCGCGGCGGAACAGACTGAATGTTCGCCCGAACTGGTGCGGCAGGTCATGCGCCAGGAGGGCTTGGTGGCCTGCCAGCCGCGGCCATTCCGGGTGACCACCGAGGCCGACGCCTTGGCCGCGGCCAGCATGCCTGACCTCGTCAAACGTGACTTCACCGCCACTCGCCCCGGGGTGAAGTTCGTCGGCGACATTACCTACATCCACACCTGGCAAGGGTTCATCTATCTGGCCACCGTCATCGACTGCTACTCGAAGAAGGTCGTCGGCTGGTCGATCGCCGATCACATGCGCACCGAACTCGTCGCCGACGCCCTCAACAACGCCGCCGCGACGACCCTGATCGAACCTGACGCGATCTGGCACTCAGACCGCGGCAGCGTCTATACCTCGGCCGCGTTTCGGGCCTTGGTGACCGGCCTTGGCATGCGCTCATCGATGGGACGCACGGGCGTGTGCTGGGACAACAGCATGGCCGAATCGTTCTTCTCGATGCTCAAGAACGAGCGCGTCTACCGGACCGTTTACGCGACCAAATCACAAGCCCGCAGCGACGTCATCCGCTACATCGAGGGGTTTTACAACAGTCGGCGCCGACACTCCGCGCTCGATTACCGACGGCCCAACGAAGTCCACTATGGTTATCAACAGCCAGCCCTGGCAGCGTAGAAGAAACCATCAATTCCGCTGTCCGAAATCCTCGCAGCAGCTCACGCCTAGGGCGCCGATTACAGCCCCAGGAAATGCCCCGACGCCGCCTATAAAACCTCCGGCGATGCCGCCCCCTATCGCGCCCCAGAATAGACCTTCCTTCGTGTCGGCCAGGATGACTCCGCCGACGCACTGCCAGTACGAGTCGCTAAACAGGGCGTAAGTGCCGCTGGGATCTGAGTTGTTGATGGGGTCGTTGGCGGCGTAGGCGTAGCGGTTGGCGTTGGCGGGGTTCAGGGGTGTGTCGAGGGTGTCTTGTTGGGTCCAGCGTCCGGTGGTGGGGTTGTACCAGCGTTGGCCGTATTTGACCCAGCCGGTGACGCGGTCCTGGATGCCGGCTTTGAAGGTGTAGGGGTTCTGGGTGGTGCCTAGTCCGCCGGAGTTGGTGGTGAGGGTCGGGACCCCGTACGGGTCGTAGTCGTAGCCGAATGCGATGGTCGGGGTGCTGGTGATCAGCGCGGCGGGGTTGCCGGTGCCGTCGTAGATGTAGAGGGACTGCATCCCGGAGTTGGTGCGCAGCATCAGGGCTTCCCCGGTGACCGGGTCGTGTTCGACGTAGGCGGTGAGGGTGTCTTTCTTGTACTGCTCGATGACGGGCTGGCCCTGGGCGTCGGTGCGGCCGTAGGTGATTTTGTAGGTCCCGTTCGGGGTGGTCTGGGAGAGCACCTCGGTCTGGGAGGCCCCGGCGTAGGGGCGCCATCAACGGGGCTTGGGCAGTAAATCCGACATACGAGTAGCGCACGTCTACGCGCCTCCGGAATCCGTTGCCTTCATCGGCCCGGCTTCCCTCTTGATCTCGCGAAATATGTGGCTCAGATCGGAGGCCCCTTGTCCGTAATCGATGATCGTGGGCCCGTAGACCGGCACGCACACGCCCCTGACTCGAGAAAATCGCCCGTCAACATCCTCGAACGTGAGCGAGATGTCCTCCCCCCATGTCTTCAGCGTCCAGGACGCTCGTATTTCTGCGCCTTGGCGGGAGACATTCCGGAGGCGGAACCGGCGGTTGCTGGCCAGCGCGCGCTCCACGGCCGCTGGAAGCTCTGCAAGCGGAACTTCGACTACTGTTTCCCCTTCGGACACGGCATTGCGTGAAACTACCTGCGAATCCTTGTCCTTGGTGTCGTGACTGCGCATCGCCAACGCACTGAGGACAAGCATCACCACTATTGGCACGGCGACCAAGATTGCGGTAACCCAAGGTTCGAAACCCGCCCAGATACCAATTGCGAGAAAGATGAGCGCTGTTGTCAGCAGCAGAAGGTAGGGGAGAGTCCTCCACTTGGTTTGCATTTCCCGCTCCTATCCGCCGAATCCTGCGGTGCCGCCGCCTACTAGGCAGGCGAATCCCACGTCGCCTATCGACGAGTTCACACCGTTCAGCGCGTTTGTAGTTCCCTCGGCTACAACCGCTCCGAGGCATCCTCCTATAATCGCACCAGCGACCGCCGTGGCTGGTCCACCCGATGCACCAGCCAGCGTGAACACGGCGGTGACAAGACCTCCCGTTATATCGCCCAACGCGTCATTCCAGTTGTATAAACCGAGGGGGTCTGAGTTGTTGATGGGGTCGTTGGCGGCGTAGGCGTAGCGGTTGGCGTTGCCGGGGTTCAGGGGTGCGTCGAGGGTGTCTTGTTGGGTCCAGCGTCCGGTGGTGGGGTTGTACCAGCGTTGGCCGTATTTGACCCAGCCGGTGGTCCGGTCCTGGATGCCGGCTTTGAAGGTGTAGGGGTTTTGGGTGGTGCCGAGGCCGCCGGAGTCGGCGGTGAGGGTCGGGACGCCGTAGGGGTCGTAGTCGTAGGCGAACGCGATGGTCGGGGTGCTGGTGAT
>NZ_JAXCID010000077.1:0-6511 GCF_035985125.1 Arthrobacter sp. CG_A4
CGAAGATTGGTTGTGTAGGAACTCCCAAATCTATCGGGTTACCCATGCCCCTTAGCACACAATCCCTGACCCACACTTCTGTCAGGAGAGCCAAAAATGACAAGGTTCTCGAGGAACTTCTTGCGGATTTCCGGGATTCCGATCCCGCGGCAGACTGCCACCACCCCATGTCTGAGAACGGGGAGTTCATCGGCGAGCACATCGAACCAGCCAACACCAAGGTCCAGGGTTAAGTAACCATCGGGGTCGTGGAGGCCGGCGATTGTCAGCCTTCACGACTCTGGTCTAACGGATATGGGTACGAATTCCCTCACCGAAGAGTCCGCGAAAAGTAGAGTTGCATGTGGGAAGGCGTTCGCTTGGCACGATGAAAGTTCGGGGCTTGTCATTGACCACGAATCAGGCCGAATATTTAGATCGGACCATTTTGACCGCCCGAAGGTCCCAACAGATGACGTGGCAATCAACATCTCCAATGCCCAGGTAAGCCTATTTCCCAACCCTGGGTCCTGGTCAAAACAAAATAAATCCTTCGTGCCTTTGTATCTTCACGCCGGAAATCTGATGGTGGGACCCGTGGTGGGAGGAGATTCGAGTTGTGCTGTCTGCCTGGCGGTTCGTCTACTTTCGAGCCATGTTAGAGGCGACGTACTCGCGGGGGCATGGTCCCTGAGACCGCCTACCAACAGTTGGATGACGACTCTAATCGAGGGCAGTAGCGCTCCAGAGCAGGTAGAGGCCATGATGTTCGAGGCTGATCGCGGCACAGTCGCCGCATACTCACTCATAAGCGAGACATGGTCTTTGCACTACATACACCCGCTACCTGGATGTCCAGAGCATGACCTTTCTGACCAAGGAAAATCAGTGATTGGATCATGACGGTGAGGCCATCAATTGACGATCTGGTGGGGCCCATCACCCGGGTTCAGCACCTTAAACATCGGTTTCCCGAGCCGCTAGGACTGCAAACCTACACCGCCTTTCTCGCCGATCCCTCTGCGTATTTGAACTGGACCTCGGATCCCTTCGGTACAGGCTGTGGGTTTGACTCCGATCTGGCCTATCACAGCTCGATTGGGGAAGCATTCGAGAGATACTCGGGGAATCATGTCCCCAGCGGTCTCCTCACGACAAGCTATGACGCTCTTAGTGCGCGATCCAGCAATGCAGTCAACCCAGGGGACTTCTTCCCTTTTGCAGATGATTTACCCGCGGTTCAGTCAGGTCAATTCACTCGTCCCAGGGCTGACAGCGAGATGAAGTGGGTGGAGGCGGAATCCGTGCATGGGTCTACACTGGTTCCCGCTGCGCTGGTCTACCTAAATTACTACCGCTCCGTCCCGGCGGAGAAACGACACTTTCCGGTGATGCTGCCGGGTATTTCGACCGGAATCACGAGCGAGAGTGCGCTCATGTCGTCGTTGCTGGAGGTACTGGAGCGCGATGCGACAATGCTCTGGTGGATCGGACGCGGGACCTCAGCCCTAGTTGAGACAAGCCGTGCTCAGAACATACGGCTGCAGTCCCAGACACCGGATCGGTTCGCAAGCAGTATCCATTTGCTCGCCACTTATGATCTGGGAAGAACGGCCTATGTTGTGGCCTATGTTCTGGAAGATCTAGAAAGCTCGTCTATTCAGGTAGGTTTTGCTTGCCGCTTCGATATCCAAGTCGCAATTTCGAAGGCTTGTGCCGAAGCCTGGCAGTTGAGCAGGATCGCTGAGGCCGTCTCCGACAGCGACAGTTGGATATGGCGCAAGCGCTCAGATGGGACGCGCCTCAATCCGCTTCTCGACAAGGATATCCAGTCCTACCGGCAAATGACCCAGCTGATCCACAATATTCAGTTCTATCTTGATCCAATAAACGTAACCCTCGCAAAGCGGGAGATACTGGAAGGCATCGACAGAGAAGCTTCAGTGGAGGATCTGCAGACGGGGAATACTGACTTGAAGGTTGATGTCTCTCGGCTTAAAGACGCACACGGTCTTGACATCTTCTGGCGAGATGTAACAACGAGTGATGTCTCCAGCCTCGGCTACAGGGTTGTAAGGGCATTTTCCCCCCAAGCCGTCCCGAACCTGGCTACGGCCTACCCGCCGCTGGGCAATGCGCGGCTCCAAGAACAGATTGAAGCTTCAAATAGCGACGGTCCCCGATTGATCCCACTTCCTCATGCGTAGGCCAGGGCCGCCTGGCCTCGAGGACGAATACCTTGAGATGCGCCGATGGCTTCTGGGGTCAGCGAACAACATGCTCAGTTCACTAGTTCCGAGTTCGATCCTAGTCGTGGGTGCGGGGAGGGGGCTGGAAGCTCGATATTTGGCCGCCAAGTACCCGGCTTCCCGGCTAGTCATCGTGGACAGCCATCCGAGGACCGTTGACTATCTAAGAGACAAGGTTCGATCTGATCCGTCCCTGGTTCACGTTGAGGTTCACCTAGTGGATGCAACTAAGGCCGAACTTCTCCAACCCTTCAGCGACGCGGCCGTCCTAATAAGTTTCTTTGTACTCCATTTGCTGCAGTCGCCGGCCGAAACGACCGCAATGTGGAACCGAGTGTTTCCCCGGGCGCTCCTAGTCACGGCCGACTGGAAAGCACGAGGCCTGGTTCCAAAAATCGACTCGTCTTGGAGCTCGGAAATTCGCTCAGAATTCCGTTGCCAATCAACAAACCCTAAGCATCCGGAGACCGAAGCGGTTGTTCTCCGAATGAGTGGAAGAAGTGAGGCCACCGAATGAAGGTTTCCCTTCTGGTGCCACAGTCCTTTGAGGATCTGCCGATGACGATCATCGATGACCTCAAGTACTCGTGTTCTGAAACAGACATCGACGCCTTCTGGTTCCGTGATCTACCTGGTTCGTCGTTGGCGATGAAGGAACCCGGATCTTTGATTGATCCGTTTGTTTTGGCGTCCTACGTCGGGGCATGTCTCGGCGCGAGCACGCAGTTGGGCATTGCCGTTTCCGGGATTTCGTACCGTTCTGCGTTGGTGACTGCGAACGCAGCACTCTCACTGGCGCTGATATTGCACAGACCATTCCGTTTGGGCCTCGGAACAGGTGAACGCCACCTGTCGAGCGCCGAGCACACTGGGCAGTGTGAGAAACATCCAAAATCGACACTACCGACCTACTTCACGCAAGTGAGCTCCCTCATTGAGGGCCAGGACCATTACGAAATTACTGTCAAAAAACCCAGTTCACTGACCGAAAAACTCGAGATGTTTTTTGCGCAGGGGTCCGGGAGCCGTGTGGTGGATTTCATGCCTCATGCCAAGGGCCGTCTGCTGTGGCAACAGGCACCGGACGAGCTGATGGGCAAGTTGAAAGAGGGCTATGGCGGCCTGACAACGGCAATGACGCTCAACGTGCATCTTGATGAAGCCCAAACTAAACCCGTATTTGTCCGAAAACCCGTGAGCCTGGTTGCTCTCCCCCCAGCAAAGTTACGCAGTGTCCTGGACATTTACAGGCAATGTGAACTGGATGAGATAATCCTCAATCTGCATGGTCCGGAGTCACGACGGAAGAAGTTTGAGCTCCTCGCAAAAGCGAAAATAGGGCCAACATGGGACAACTAGAGGTGCTCTACGCCCAACGCAAGAGTTCGTTCCTTGCAAGTTGCGAGCTAACGGACTCATGGGCGGTACTCGTGAGCGACAAACCAACATTGGCGTGGCTTGGAATGAAGAACGCGAGTGAGGTTTTCCTTTCCATCGACGGCGAGGAACTTTCGATACGCCGAATACAGCAAGGGCGCGAAGTGCCCGGGAGACCCATCGGTCTGGTCGGGTCAGTGGGGGCCGAGCTCGCCAATATGCTCGTCAACGCGCGACAGGGTGTCGTCAACTGTCGTTCGAACGCCCTGGCCGTCCGGCGAAAAAAGGACCGCCTCGAGGTTGAGTTCCTTAGCCGCGCTGCGGCCGCAACCAGACAAGCCTACGAATCGCTTTCCCATACAACTGAGGTGTGTTCTGAATTTCAGTTCGCGTCCGAGTTGGAGGGCCACTTCCTTCGACAAGGTGGAACTGGCCGTGCCTACGAAACCAGCGTAGCGACAGGGACAAAGTCAGATCGTATCTGGTCGGAACCAACCCTGACGGTGCAGATGTTCGCCGGAGGCCACTCCGTGATCGATGGCGCTGCGGAGTATTGCGGCTACAAGGCTGACTGCTCACTCACCGTCGGGTTGAGCCCCGACAACGAGCTCATGCGAGCAGCCGGTGTCGCAGCCGGCATCCTTGGAAAAGTAGTGGAGCTGATCAGAGACGGCGATCGGGAATCTAGTCGGTTGGTGGAGGTGTGCAACGAGAGTCTTCGTTCGAATGGATTCTCAGATTTGCCTCATGCCCTGGGGCATGGGCTGGGCCTTGATCTGCATGAGTATCCTTTTATTGGCAGAAATTCCAGCCATATTCTGACCGCAGGCGATGTCTTCATGATTGAACCTGCAGTTTATATACAAGGAGTCGGAGGGGTGCGCCTGGAAAGTATGTTCCGACTAGACTCGGACGGCGAGCTAGTGACCCTGATTGACTCGCAGAACCTGTCCCAGTGTTTTTCTGACCCGTTCCACGGATAGCGAAAGGCCCTTCAGTTGAACACACACTTTTACCTATTTCTGACGGCCAGACTCACCTCCAGCATTGGGGCGAGCCTGTCAAGAGTAGCTATCCCACTGGCTATCTACGAAAACACACAATCGTCGTCTCTAACCGCGGCAACGACGTTCATTATGCTAGCCCCGCTGCTAGTCTTCGGCATCCCTGCAGGCGCCTTCGCGGACAGAATGTCGCGCCTCCGGTTGATGCGCACAATGGAGCTCGTTTCTGGTGTAGTTCTGACGATATTAGTCCTGCTGTTTTCAATAATCGGGCTGGTGCCATTTTTTTTGCTGCTGGCAGTTGCCATCATTTCCACAGCCGCCGTATTCTTTGATGCCAGTAGTTTTGGATTCGTGCCGCGACTTGTGGGCTCGGACAATCTTGGCAGTGCCAACAGCTATCTCTACGGAGGGAACACAATTGTTTCGCTTCTGGGGCCAGCGCTGGGCGGCATCATTTATGCCACATCTGGCTTATCGGTTGTTTTGATTATTAATGTGACGGCTTATGCCGTTGCGCTGGTATTTCTGAATCTGATTCGAGTGGAATGTGCTCAGGAAACCAAGCGATCCCTCGACTTCCGTTCCCTGTCCAACGATATGATGGAGGGAATCACAGTAATCTGGTCGTCGGCCGTCCTGCGCCATCTCGTATTCATAGGTCTGTCGAATGCTATTGCCGGCGGAGCATTACTGGCGGCACTCATTGTAATTTGTAACGAACGCTTCTCCTCCAATGGGGTCGGCGTCGGAGCTGTGTTGACTCTTATGGGCGGAGGCGCCTTTGTAGGGTCAGTGGTCCTTGGGCGGGTCTCTCGCAGGATCCCGCAATCCCGTATTACACTAGCGTGCCTCCCGCTTGGAATAGTATTTTTTCTTAGTGCGATTTTTTCGCCAAACCTCATTCTATTTTGTATCGCGGCATTCTTCTGGGAACTAACGTACGCGATGCTGATTATCAACAATATAACCCTCAGGCAATCTCTCCTCCCGGGCTCCCTCCAGTCCAGGGTCAACTCGACAGCACGCACTCTGTCCTGGGGTGGCGAACCGCTTGGAGCTCTTATTGTCACGGGTGCCCTCGTGTTTACGTCGTATCAGGTCGCCCTAATCGCTTGCGTTTTACCCCTTGCTGCAGTCACTCTTTTTATGCTCAAATCACCCCTGCGAAATACCGATTTGTCTGCTCATTCCATTCCTGACTCGAGGCTTGAAGTCTCACGTTAGCTCTTTCGATGCAAATGAAGAGACTCAGACGTCGTCTGATGCACCCCCGACCGTGAACGTACCCACAATCCCGTGGGTGTCGGTGTTAATTCCAAGCTTCGCTTGGACTTCCGTCGGCGGAACTACGGCGCTTATGCAAGAGGGGAGCTCCTGGCTGCTGGCCGAGAGGCTCATGGTTTGAAGTAGTACCCCGGCGTCCCAGAGTCCAGTCACGAGCGTGCAGTTTTGGTAAGAGTTTGCGACAGCCTCCCAGTTGCAAACGAGAGCGACGATAACGGCTGGAACCATCGATCGTTGCCCGAGCGATCCGCCCGTCAGTTTTGAATAGACGTTCATGGCTTGTCTATCGGCCCCTACTTCCCTAAGGTATCGCCGGTCCAGTACATAGACGCCACCATCAATGCCCGCAACGGAGTTCACGATAACTACTGGGGAGACCGCCATGAGAGCTCCGCTTGAAGGGCTGGGGTTCCGGGATTCACTTCCGAAGGGCCAACAGCGATCGAGGAAGCTGCTCAATTCGGATATGTTCATGGTCCGCCAGGTGTCTCGACTGGACTTTCGATTCGGAGACTCTTTTGGCTCTCCTGACAGAGATGTGGGTTCCGTTATCTCTGGTATGGGAGCTTGATTCTGACGGGTCCGCAGGCGAGCATGATCAGGGCGAGTGCGGCT
>NZ_JAXCID010000078.1:0-6487 GCF_035985125.1 Arthrobacter sp. CG_A4
TGGCCTGGCAGCCGATCAGGTAGCTGGCCTGGGCCAGATCTTCGTCGTAAATGCGTTCCAGAAGCATGTGCTCTCCTTCGTCAGGCGGTGGGGGAGTCTCCGGGAGGGGATCCTCCGGTCCTCTAACCACAACGATAATACCCCTAGGGGTATCTTGCAAGCGGTCCGCGGCCGACCGGATCCGGACGCTCCGCCGTCAGCTGTCATACCCTCTGGGGTATAGACTTGGCAGAGCATCCACCGAAGTCTGGAGCCGGCTATGCAACGCGATTCATCAGGACTGATCGCCGTCGCCAACCGGCTTCGGCGGGCCCAGGGCCAGCTCGCCGGCGTCTCGAAAGCACTTGATCGGGCCGGATCCGCCATCATCGCCCGGCTCGACAACGGCCGGTGGACCACGAACGGAAAAGGAATGTGATGGGCAATTTTGGTTCGATGACGGGCTGGACATGGTTGTTCTGGCTGCTCCTCATTGTCGGTACCGTTTTGCTGGTGATCCTAGCCGTGCGGGCTTTTTCCGGGGGGATCACCCGACCCGGGAGCGGCCGGGGTCCGGGCGCGGGTCCTGGCCCGATCCCGCCCGGAGCCGTGGGCGCGACTATAGCCCGACGGATTCTGGATGAACGCTACGCCAGGGGAGACTTGAGCACAGAAGAATACCGTGAACGGCTTGAAGTCCTCGGGGGCAATCCATGATGCAACCAGTCAGCCGTCGCAGTGCCCTGATCCTGGGAGGCGTCGGGGCGGCGGCCACCGTGACAGGCGCCGCAGGATTGCTGTCGGGGTGGGGCCTCGGATTCCCGGCCGCCGGGGGGCAGGACTTGAGCGAACCGCAGGCCCTGCAGAGTGCCGATGGCCGGCTTCAGGTGAAGCTTTCAGCAGCCCCGGGCCAGGTGCGGATCGCGGGCAGGGATGCCAATGCGCTGTCCTACAACGGTTCACTGCCCGGCCCCACCCTGTTCCTGCGACCCGGGGACCGGGTGAATGTATCGCTGGAGAACCGGTTGGCGGATCCGACCAACCTGCACGTCCATGGCTTGCACGTCTCCCCGGAGGGCAACAGCGATAATGCGCTGGTTTCGGTGGAACCGGGAATGTCCTTTGACTATGAGTACCGGCTCCCGCTGAACCATCCGCCCGGCGTGTACTGGTACCACCCCCACCGCCACGGCAGCGCGGCCGACCAGATCTTCGGCGGCCTGTACGGGGCGATCATCGTCCAGGACTCCCAGCCCGTGCCGGTCAGCCGGGAACGGGTTCTGGTCATCTCTGACATCTCCCTCACCGGGGGCGGATCCATCGCCGCCGTGTCCGCGATGGAGAAAATGGTTGGCAGGGAAGGTGCCCTGGTCCTGGTCAACGGGCAGCTGAACCCGGTCCTGGCCGCCCGGCCGGGCGAGCGTGAACGGTGGAGGATCATCAATGCCTGCACATCCCGGTACCTTAAACTGCGCCTGGACGGCCAAGAGCTGCAGCTGCTGGGCATGGACTCCGGCCGCTACCAGAGTCCCCGTAACGTTGACGAGGTGCTGCTGGCCCCGGGCAACCGGGCGGACCTGCTCGTCACCGCCGCCGACGGGACCGCAGTGCTGCGCACCTTGCCCGTGGACAGGGGAAGTATGGCGGGATCCATGATGGGCGGAAACAACGGGGGCGGACGGTTCCCGGCCGGCCCGGACGGGACGGCCCTGGCCACCTTTGCCGTTGCCGGCGCACCGGCCGCCGCGCTGGCACCGGTCCCGTCGCAGCCGGTGCCGCGGGACCTGCGTTCTTTGGCAGTCACGGCGCACCGGGAACTGGTCTTCGCCATGGGTATGGGTATGAACAACGGCGGCGCGGACATGGGTGGCGGCATGGGTGGCGGCATGGGTGGTGGGACGGGGTCGGGGATGATGAGCTTCACCATCAACGGCAGGGCGTTCGACCCGGCCCGGGTCGACACCACCGTCTCCGCCGGTGCCGTCGAGGAATGGACCCTGCGGAACACCAGCCCCATGGACCACCCCGTGCACCTGCACGTGTGGCCGATGCAGATCGTCGAACAGGCAGGCCGGCCTGTGGACAGCCCCGTGTGGCAGGACGTGGTCAACGTCCCGGCCCGGAGCAGTGTCCGGGTCCGGATTGCGTTCGATGATTTCACCGGCAAAACCGTCTACCACTGCCACATCCTCGACCATGAGGACAGCGGCATGATGGGCTTGATCGAAGCCCGATAAAGCAGCGCCCCCCACTTGCATGCCTGGGAAAACCGACAAAGGAGCACAACAATGAGCTATGCACACACCATCACCGTCGCTTTGCCCTACGCAGAAGCAGTGACCCGGACCCGTGAAGCCCTCTCGGGGCAGGGCTTCGGTGTGCTGTCCGAAATCGATGTCCGTGCCACCTTCGAGACGAAGCTCGGGTCCGACGCCGGGCAGAGCTTGGGCGACTACCTGATTCTGGGCGTCTGCAATCCTGCTCTGGCGCAGAAGGCTCTCGCCGCGGACCCGGACATGGGGCTGTTGCTGCCCTGCAACGTCGTCATCAGGCGCGGACCGGACAGCGGCAGCACCGTCATCCAGACTATTGACCCGCAGACCATGGTGCAGCTCAGCGACGCGCCGGCCGTGTCCGAGGTCGCCTCGGACGCCGATCACCGGCTCCTCGCGGCCCTGAAGGAACTCGAAACCGCCTGAGGCTGGGCCAGTGTGCCTGCGACGGGCCGGCCGCGGAGACTGAACTGCGGTTGACTGGGTTGCGGCTCCGGAAGACGCCGGCCGCGTTGGAGTGCCGTCGGTACTGTTCACGGGATGCCCTTAGCGGGGGCTTTGTTGGCGGGAGTCACCGCGCGGCTGAGTTGCCGTCCGGCCAATCAATGTGACCGGGGATCCGGTTCGCTGTCCACCGACGCGCTCGTTCCCGGCCCCGCCTATCAGGGAGCGACTCCGAAGCCGCGGACGTCCGCGAAGCGGTCCACTCAAAGTAGCCATGAGATATGGGGAACGAGCTGAGGACCTTGGACCCTGTTCCGTGGGCTAGAGAGGCAATAACCTCAATCCAAAGACTGGTCAGCAGGTAGGCACGGGATGGAGTCAGGATGTATGGATGGGACGGGAACGGCTGGGGTTTAGGTGCCTGGGTGGCGATGGTACTGATGATGTTGGTGTTCTGGGGAGGGGTGGTCACCGTCGTCGTTCTCTTACTTCGGCGCACCCCTCCGCGTGAAGGACCGGGTCCCGCGCGGCCCCCGCACTACGACGCGGAACTTATTCTGCACGAACGATTCGCCCGCGGCGAGATCGACGAAACGGAATACGCCGCCCGCCGCTCGGCACTCCGCCATCTGGAATGAAACCCGTCCCGCATCGCGGGCAGGTTATTTTCGGGCTCTCTATCACTCTCATCGTGAACGCCCTGTCCCGCGTTGTCGTCGGCCCTCGTCGGGGCGTCTGCCGGCGGCACCGGATTGCGGTCCCGGCAGAACTCTGCGACACCTGAGGTTCTAGGGCGGGTCGTGAACCTCTCCCTGACGAAAATTGGGCACCAGTCCGCCCGGGGTGGCCCGAAGCTACGATGTCCGTGTCTCGGGGTTCCCGAGCCTTGTTCTGGCCGCAGTTCTCTCCGGCGGCCCTGGTCCAATATGCCGGCCGCGTCATCAAGCCGTACCCGGGCAATACGGTGGCGACTGTTCACCACTCCTAAGACGAGTCAATTTCGGTGCTGGCCGCAGCGGTGAAAAATACGAGCGCCAGGGTATGTTTCGCTTGGATCTCCCGTCCCACGAAAGCTGACGCTGACGTGGGCACAAGCTACTGGCCATCGCCAGATTCCCCACTCCCCGAGCATGCGCTGATCCAAACAAAATCGGAAGGCCAGCCCTGCTGGCGGCCGAAGGAGAACGTTGTGGTGAAGTTCTGCTGACGTACTTTAGTACCGTTTTAGTAACATAAAAAATGGCCAGGAATTTGCGCGATCCCGAAGACCTTGATCTCCGCCTTGAGAAGATCGCCGACGAATAGCACACCTCCAAGTCGACGCTGCTACTCCAGGGCGCCGGACTCACCCTCCAACGTCACTACCGCAACTGCGAAATCAGCGCGGGGGTGGACTTCGTTGTAAGCGAAGACGGCGAGCCGCTCAAACGCCTTGACGATGCATGAGTTCATACCTCGAAAATGGCGGACGCGCTGCACGTTATCAACCGGTATGGAGTCCGCCTACTTGGCATGGCGCTCCTTGCATCGGCTATGGCGCGCCCTGCGACTACTGTCATGGGCGCTGAAGCATATCCGCGGCTGCCTATGAAGAACGCGGCGCTGCTTGAATCTGTGGCACGTTCCACCCGCTCATCGACGGCAACATCGCTGCGACGTTCGAGATGCTTTCAGTCAAGACGGTTGATACCCTGAGCCATCGGTGCTCTCGGGGCCGGCGCCCGCCACTAACCGCAGCGACAATGACGCGGCCCCGATCGCAGACAATGGATTATTGCACGCATTGGGGCGGTTCATGACAGGACTATTGCTGCCGGTACTCGTCGGAGTCCTGGGTCTGGCCGGCCTTCTGCTGGCGTGGAGCCCCGGTCGACCCGCGCCACTGTCCGATGATGCTGGCCGACCGATCGATGGGAGCATCTCTGCGAGGGTTTTTACCAAAATCAACGGTGTCCGGCAGGGCATGATCATCCAGACCAGTGATATCTCCCATCCGGTGCTGCTGTTTCTGCATGGCGGCCCAGGCATGCCGGAGTTCTTCCTCAACACCACACATCCGTCAGGGCTCGAAAAGGACTTCACCGTGGTTTGGTGGGAGCAGCGGGGCGCAGGCTTGTCCTATCGCACAGACACTCCGGGGCAAAGCACGTCCTTTGACCAGTTGATCGGCGACACTATCGCGGTGACAAACTACCTGAGGCAGCGCTTCGGGCAGGACAAGATCTACCTGCTCGGTCACTCCTGGGGCAGCTTTCTCGGGATACAGGTCGTCGCAGCGGCGCCTGAACTTTTTCACGCTTACATTGGTATGGGGCAGGTGTCCCACCAATTGAGATCAGAGGTCACGGCCCATCGTTACATGACCGACCAGTACCGGGCCCGGGGCGACCGTTCAATGGTCCGCAGGCTCGAGGCGGCACCGGCAAGCATGTCGGGCGGGCACCGGCAAGCATGTCGGGCGGTCTTTCGACAAGCTATCTCCGCCTGCGGGACGACGCGATGCATCGACTTGGGATAGGCACTACACGCGACATGCGTTCGGTGATTACCGGGGTGTTTTTGGCCGTGTGGCGGTGCCGCGCCTACACCCTGAGCGAGAAGATCAATATCGGGAGGGGTATGTCCTATTCCAGACGCCTTTATTGGGATGATTTCATCAAAACCGATCTCACCATCCAGATCGATGAGCTTGATCTTCCTTTGTACTTCTTCACCGGGCTCCATGACTATACGGCGAACCATGAACACGCCCGGGACTTTTTTGAACTGATCAAGGCCCCGGTGAAGGGCTTCTACACATTCCGTGAATCCGCCCACAGCCCGCTTTTCGAGGAACCGCAGCGTGCGCGGCTCATCCTGAAGCAGGACGTGCTCACCGGGAGGAACTCTCTGGGCGACTGAGGCCAGGCCGGTATGGCCAACCGAGGTGACCGTCGAGGAAGACGGGGGCGCAGGATGTTGGGAATCTTCGGACCGTGACCGAACCACACGGCGAGCTGGGCGCGCGTTGGTTAAACACAGCCAGAATTCGAATTCGCGGCGCAGGCCAGGTACTTCGATAACGGCTCCGGCCTCTGTGCCACCACGGACGCGCGGCTCAGCATGGAGAAGTGCCGCTTCATCAGATCAACCGCACTGTTCCTCACCGCTCGGTTCCGGGACCGGGGTCGATCTCGGCCTCGAAGATAGCCGCGGCCGCCTTCAGGATGGCATTGGCGCGGCGCAGTTCAGCGTTCGTCCGGCACAGCTTCCTGACCTCTTCGCTGTGGGCAACCGTGACGCCGGGACGGGTCGTATTAGGCGCTGGCCGCTAGCGACTCGTCATGTTGATGGGCGGCGCTCTGCTGGTGCTGCCCGGACCAAGGGGCCGACGACGGCTGGGGTCGAGATGCCCCGGTCTCAGAGGGCTCTCGTTCGTCGCCGGCCCCGTCTCGCACCGGACCTTCGCTTCCGGAAATCCAGGGCAGACTCCACCCGGAGTCGGCATTGTTCCGCGGTGGTGCTGCTTCTACTATTAAATACCCTGTGGGCAGAAATGGCATCCCCATTCGATGCCCCGGTCCGGGGCGCGAGGTCACGGATTGGTCACGAAAACGGTGGAACCCATCCGTAGCCGGTGTGCTGTCGAAGTACTCCTGACAGACAAGCACCGGCCGTCCGAGACACTCGGCAGGAACCATCCGCGGGACCGGACAACCCCCACCGATTTCAAGGAGTACCCCCATGCGTACGTCAACTAAGACTTTCCTGAGCGTTGCCGCTGCCGGTTCGCTGATGTTCTCCCTCGCCGC
>NZ_JAXCID010000079.1:0-5963 GCF_035985125.1 Arthrobacter sp. CG_A4
ATAACGGCTTCAACACCCCTATTTTCCCTTGTCAGAGCACCTTTTCGTCTCTTAAACACACCCTTCAGCCCAGCTCTGATGAAAACGCTGGGCTAGTGCTGGTTCTCAGTGTCACCTACGCCATTATTACCGGAGCGGGGACTGCCTTCCCGCTGTTGGCCCTTCCCCTCATCGGCATCGTCACCGGGTTGGCAGGCCGTCTCGGCCTCAGCCAAACCATGGCGCTGATGTACAAGGGCGCCGCGTCCATGGTCAGCATGTTCATCCTCTTCTGGCTGCTGGCAGCGCTATTTCTCATCATTGACAAACTCGCCCCCTTCGACGTCATCCTCGACTATTTCCAGGTGGAGCTGGCAAACAGCTCAGCATTCGTCTTCGCGATACTGATTGCCCTTCTGGGGTGGGTCGGTATTCCTGGAGCCACGGCCGCGCAAGTGGTCCTGCTCCATAAAGTCTTCGGGGCCTTGGGAACCAGCCTCGGTATTACTTCGGCGGGCTGGATCGTTATCCTGCTCTTCGCCTCGAAAGCGGACACCTATGGTCCATTCCCGAACGGAAACATGATGGGGGTGATGGGCCTCGCCCGGTCCCAGAACCTGAAGAACATGATGATCACCGGCTGGATGCTGTTGATCCCGGCCTGCCTGATGTATGGCATCATGCTTTTCGTCCAAACACGATAGGGACATCATGACCAATGGCTTTGACCTCGTCATCAACAACGCACGAATTATTGACGGGACCGGCGGAGCTGCCGCGCACGGTTCGGTAGCTGTCAGGGACGGCAGAATTGTTGCCGTAGCCGGCACGCACCTTGCTGGCGCCACCACGATCGACGCCCGGGGCCAGGTCCTCGCTCCTGGCTTCATAGACCTGCATTCTCACGCGGACTTCAGCCTCGGAGCCAATCCTGAGGCAACCACGCAGATCAGCCAGGGTGTAACCACCCTGTTGACCGGCAACTGCGGCACCTCTCCTTTTCCTGTGAAGGAGGTGGAAGCCCTCAAAAGCGCGACGTCGTTCCTTCGGCCCGCGCTGGAGTGGGACTGGCAGGACGCCGCGGGGTTCGCGGACAAGCTGAGGGCAAGCCGTCCTGCCATTAATGCCGCTCTTCAGGTGGGACACAGCGCGCTGCGGCTCGCGGTGGTTGGTGATGAGCAGCGCGCACCCACGGCCAGCGAGCTGGATCACATGCGAGACCTCCTCAGGCAGGCCGCCGATCAAGGGGCGCGCGGCTACTCCACAGGCCTCATTTACGCACCGTGCTCGTTCGCCAAAACGGACGAAATTATCGCCATGGCACAGACCGCCGCCGATTGCGGCTTGTTGTATTCAACACACATGCGTAACGAAACCGACCAACTCCTGGAAGCGGTCGACGAAGCACTAGACGTCGCTCGTGCTACCGGTGTTCGGCTGGAAATATCCCATATCAAGGCCATGGGGCCCAGAAACCACGGCAAGGTTTCCAAAGCTCTCGACCGAATGGCCGCCGCTCGAGACGAAGGGTTGGACGTCACCGCGGACGTCTACCCCTACACGGCGTCAAGCACAACCCTTACGTCCAGGCTGCCTGACTGGAGTCTGGACGGGGGTGGTGCGGCACTGCTGGCACGTTTGGGGGATGCGGCCGAGCGCCGGCGTATCAGCGACGCCCTCGCCCTGCGGTTCGAGGGAGAAATAGATCCTGCCGGAATCGTCCTGGCCGGCATGCCTGAGGGTAAATACACGCCGTGGATCGGCTACCCCCTCACTGAAGTCGCGCAGGCACTGGAGATGTCACCCCACGAAGCTGCCTTGGACGTCGTGGCGGAGCATCGGGCGTCAGTGGCAATCGTCAATCATGCAATGATCGACGACGACGTGCAGACCGCACTGCAGGATCCCTTCGTGTCAGTTGCCAGCGACGGCTGGGTGATGACTGCGACTGGAACAGGAAGCCCGCACCCCCGCAGTTTCGGGACCTTCACCCGCGTTCTCGGACATTATGTCCGCAAACTGGGCACCCTGTCGCTCGAGGAAGCCGTGCGGAAGATGACTTCCCTCCCAGCTTCCCGCGCCGGGCTGGTGGACCGTGGCACGGTCCTACCCGGTTTTGTCGCGGATTTGGTGATGTTCGATCCGGAGACCGTGATCGACCGTTCGACGTACATTGACCCGTGGCAGTTGTCCGCCGGGATATCGCATGTCTTAGTCGCCGGAGAAACCGCCTACAGGGAGGGTGTATCCACCGGAGTTCGCGTGGGGCAGATCCTATGACCGGACTGTGGCTCTCCGGCCCCCCTGGTCCTGCCCATGATATGAAATTGGAGATCAACGTTGAAGAGTGACATGAACACCGCGCTGCGCCGGGAGAAGATTCTGCAGGAAGCCACGTCTTTGGGTCTGCTTGACGCAGAGGAAGCGCCAACGGCCGCGTTCCTCGACCTGGACTTGGTCGCCCAAAACGTGGCAGCCCTGATGCGGGCTTTTCCCAGCCACGTGCCGACGTCGCATGCCTTTGCTGCCAAGGCCAATTCAATCGTCCCCGTCTTAGCCGGTCTCCGCGACTTAGGCATGGGGTGTGAAGTCGCCAGTGAGGGGGAGCTCGCCCAAGCCCTTGCGGCCGGATTCCGTCCGCAGCAGATCGTCTTCGATTCTCCGGCAAAGACCTCTCGGGAGCTGAGAAACGCACTTGCTATCGGCGTCGCGATTAACATCGACAACTTCCAAGAGCTCGAGAGGATCCAAACCCTCCGTGCGGCGACTCCCAGCACATCGTCCTTGGGCATCCGCATCAATCCGCAAGTCGGTGTGGGGGGAATCGCGGCGATGAGTACGGCTGGCGCCAGCTCGAAATTCGGTGTGCCGCTGGCGGATGAGGGAATGCGGGAAAAGCTGGTGGCAGCTTACGCGGGCGATCCTGCGCTGGACCGAATGCATACACATGTCGGCTCTCAGGGTTGCCCGTTGCCGCTCATGGTCGACGGCATTGCCCTGGTCGTAAATTTGGCCGAGGAGATTAATCGGCGGGCCGGGTTCCACCAGATCACCACCATCGACATCGGAGGTGGGTTGCCCGTTGACTTCGATACGGACGAGCCGATTTCCGGCTTCGAGGCGTACGTCACCCAGCTTCAAAGCAGCGCTCCCCAACTCTTTTGCGGGGATTACACCGTAGTCACCGAATTTGGCCGCAGTATTCTGGCGAAGGCGGGCTTCACAGCCGCCTACGTTGAGTACACAAAGATCGCTGGCGGGCAACATATCGCCATCACGCATGCGGGCGCTCACGTAGCCACGAGAACGGTCTTCATGCCCGAAGCCTGGCCGCTGCGAATAGCTGCTCACGCGTCCGACGGCACCCGCAAGCTGGGTTCGGAAATTGGCCAGGACATTGCCGGGCCCTGCTGTTTCACCGGGGACATTGTCGCCCGGAACCGGAACCTGCCTTTGTTGGAACCGGGGGACCTTGTTGCCCTGCTCGACACGGGCGCGTATTACGCCAGCACACCCTTCACCTACAACTCAATTCAGCAGCCTCCGGTCTATGGTGCAGCTATCGGCACGAACGGGGACGTGCGCTTCACTGTGCTCCGTGAGCAGCAGACAATGGCCGAGCTTCTCGCGGCCAGCGGGAGTGAACTTGATGCCGCCGGCCGGTTGCCGTGGAATGAGCTCAAGTCATCCGCAAACCGGCTGTGGGCGAGCGACGACAGACCTGGCTCGACGGGTCATGCCGCATTCATGACCGGCGGTCGCCCTAACGCTGGTCAGCGTTTCGGGACCGCGCGTCCACAGCGGATGGAGTCAGGGAATAGTGCAGATAATCCTCTTCCGTATGGGTCTGCCTGAATCCGGCTTGTTCGTACAAAGCCCGCACGGGGTTGTTCTTGTGAACTCCCAGCTCAAGGGTGCTGGGAACATAGATCCGGGCCAGGAGCATGTTGAGTCTCGGCAGCAGTACATAGGAGGCTAAGACCCAGATGATCAGGAAAGGCCATAGCTGACGTCCGCCGTCGTCGATTTCAACCAGGGCAAGCCCATAGATTACCCATCCGACCAGAAGCGTCAGGACAAAGAAAAACGACCGCTGAGCCCATAAGAAAACCGCTGAGCCCATAAGAAAAAGGTCTCCGAGACGATACCGGGCCGCCACCGCGGCAATTTCATGTGCTCTGTTGGACCTGCCCCGTCCCGATCATTCATGGTCCCATTATGGGCGCCAGACAAATACCTTCCGGTGGGGCGGAGTTGGCGGTCCGGGGTGCCTTCAAGCGGAAGAGACTGCTCTTAAACCAGCGGCCACGGATACCGCATGCCGGATCGGTCCACCGGCATGACCCCCGCGGCCAGCAGTCGCTGGACGCGGCGCTGCAAGGCGGTCACCTCGTCCTGGTCGAGGAGCTCGGCCAGCCCCGGCGGCGCGGCCTCGGCGAGCGGGGCAATGTCCTCGAGCAGGGCATCGGGGATGGGTTCGCCCGCGAAGTCCCAGATCACGGTACGCAGTTTGAAAGCTGCGGAGAAGCACAGCACGTGGTCGATGCCCCACACTCGTCCGTCATAGCCCCGCAGCACGTGCCCGCTTTTGCGGTCCGTGTTGTTGGCGACGTAGTCGAACAGGGCGATGCGGGCCAGGTCGCGGTGCGTCTCGGGGGCGTCCTCGAAAAGGGTGAAGTAGTGCTGCTGGAAGTCGCAGTCGATGAACCACTGCAGCGACCCGACGCCCAGGGGCGCATCCTCGCGGATCACCGTCGACGGAACGAAACCCCAGCCCAACGATTCGCTCAGCAGGTAGGCGGCGCGTTCGCGTTTGTAGAGCCCGGGCTCGAAATCGGACAGCGGCCGCTCGCCGGCCTGCGGATTGTAGATTGCGTACCCCTCGTCCTCGCCCCAGGAGACCTGGACAAGGAACATCTGGTTGCTGCTGCGCGGGATGAGGCCCAGCAGCTCGATGCTGCCGTCGCTCAGCAGGGTCAGTTCACGGCCGGACACCAGCTGCCCCAATTCACTGTGCTCTCAGCCCGCTGAGCGGTTCCGACGTCGAATTCACCATGTGCACCGCGGGGTCCAGGCCCTCCACAAACGTGATGGCCGACACAGAGCCCGGGCTGATGACGATCCGCTGGAAGAGGTCCAGAGGCGTACCCAGGGCATGGGCAACGGCGGCCTTGATGGGGTCGGCATGGGAGAAGCCCACGACCACACCGCCGGCGTGGGCTGCGCATAGGGCCTCCATCGCTCCGATAATCCGCCCCTGCATCTCCGGAAAGCTCTCGCCGCCCGGGAAGCGGAAAGCGGACGGGCTGTGCTGGACGGTCTGCCATTCCGGCAAAGCCGCCAGGTCGGCGATCGCGGCGCCGGTCCACTCGCCGAAATCGCACTCAAGCAGCCCGTCGTCGTGCTTCACGTCCAGCCCCGTGCGGGCCGCCGTCGGCTCCGCCGTCTCGCGGGCGCGCTCCAGCGGCGAGGAATAGACGGCGTCGACGGATAAGCCCTCCAGCCGGGCCGCGACCCGCTCTGCCTGGGCTCGGCCCCGCTCGGACAGATGCAGTCCCGGTGCCCGGCCCGGCAAGACCGTGCCCGTCGTCGGCGTCTCCCCGTGGCGTAACAGAAGCAGGAGGGTTCCCTGCGGTGGGGGTTGCGCTGAAGGGCCGGGCGTTGCTGAAGTCATCAAGATCCAGCCTAGGCCGCACGAACGCCCACAGCTCAGGAATCCCAAAGAATCCCTCGATTCTCAACCCGGTAGAGGTCTACGGTGGAGGAGTGAGTGATCGCCCCGAAATCTTCACCGTTGGTGAACTGCGTGCCTCCGGCCACGTTCACAAGGACCTGCGCCGCGAAATCCGCGACAACCTGCTTGCCGCGCTCGCCGCCGGCGGTGACCCCTGGCCCGGGATGTTCGGTTTCAGCCGCACCGTCCTGCCCCAGCTCGAGCGCGCCCTGCTGGCCGGGCACGACGTCGTCCTGCTCGGCGAACGCGG
>NZ_JAXCID010000080.1:0-5748 GCF_035985125.1 Arthrobacter sp. CG_A4
ATCTTCCCGCCGCCCAAACCGGCCTGACCCCCTACTGTCAATCCAGCCGATACGGCGCAACCGAAAGAAACAGTGGAACACCACCGGACAGCGAGATCCTGCCATCCACCCTGCCCTCGGCCCGAAAACAAGACTGAATCAGAATCCGGCCATCAGCGACAGCCGACCGGTGGATTCAGGCTTAGCGGTGGGCGTCTCAGTAAACAACAGTTTTTCGAGACACCGACTTCGTGTCGTGGAGGGTCGAAGGAATCGGCGTCCTGCCGGGCCGCCCCGCGTCTCGAAAAGATGTCTCACCGTGAATCGTCTCAGGCGGGTGCTGGTCGGGGGTTTCTGAGGCACAATGGCCGGGTGAGACATCTCGGGTATACGCGTGTGAGTACGTCGGGCCAGGACGCGAAGTTGCAGCTCGATGCACTCGTCGACGCCGGGGTGCAGAAGCGCGACGTGTTCGCCGACGTCACCTCCGGAAGCAAGACCGCTATTGAGCGGCCCGGGATGAAGAAGCTCCTCGCGTACGTGGAGCCCGGCGACACCGTTGTCGTGTGGCGGGTAGACAGGCTCGGCCGATCCTTGATCGATGTGTTGAACACGGTGAACCTGCTGCGGGAGCGCGGCGTGCACTTGAGGTCCATCTCGGACGGCATCGACCCGGCGACCTCGACCGGGCGGATGATGCTGAACATGCTTGCCACATTGGCCGAGTACGAGCGCGAGCTGATCGTAGAACGCGTCAACGCCGGGATCGCCGCCGCCCGGAAAAGCGGCACCCGTTTCGGCCGGCCCCTCTCCGACCCGGCCGTGATCGCCGACAAGCTCGCGATCGCGTCGGACGCCCGCGCGAAGGGACGCTCCGCTGAGGACGCGGCCCGGCTCGTCGGTTGGAGCCGCGCGACGCTTTACCGCCACCAGCAGGCGGCTGCCCGGTCATGAAGCATCGGCTGTCGGCCGAAGAGCGTGCCGCCCTGCTCCGGCAGCACCTCGAGGATGGCGTTCCCCTCGCCTGGATCTCCAGCCAGGCCGACATCCCCCTCCGCACGCTGCAACGGTGGACGGCGGGATTCCGCGCCGGCGGATCGGTCGAGGCCCTGGGCCGCCAGCCACGCTCGGACCGCGGGAGCCATTCGCTCCCGCCAGAAATCGTGGGTGCGATCGAAGGACTCGCGCTCCGCCGCCCGGCGCCGACCATCGCGTTCATCCACCGACGGATCAGTGCCGTCGCGCTCGACCGCGGCATCCCTGCCCCCGGCTACTCGACGGTCCGGACGGTCGTTGCCGCCATCGATCCCGGACTACGCACCATCGCACTTGAAGGCGACGCCGCATACCGCGACCGGTTCGAGCTGGTCTACCGGCGCACCGCCAGCCGCGCGAACGAGCAGTGGCAGTGCGACCACACCGAGCTGGACATTCAGATTGTCGACGCCGCCGGCGCCCGCGCACGGCCGTGGCTGACCGTCGTCCTCGATGACTACTCCCGCGCCATCGCCGGCTACACCGTATTTATCGGTGCACCGACCGCGCTCCAGACCGCCCTTGCCCTTCACCAGGCCGTGCAGCGCAAGAAGCATCCGGCCTGGCCCGTCATGGGTCTGCCCGATCTCCTCTACAGCGATCACGGCGCAGACTTCACCAGCACCCACCTTGAACGGGTCTGCCTTGACACCCACATCCGCCTCATCCATTCCCTCCCCGGCGTGCCGCAGGGCCGCGGGAAGATTGAGCGGTTCTACCGCACCATCACCGACGGGCTCCTGCCGCATCTGCCAGGCTTCATCCCGCACGGCACCCGCGGGACACCGGTGACGACACCGACGATGACTCTCGAGCAGCTCGACACCGCGCTCGAGCAGTTCATCGTTGACGAATACAACCAACGCGCGCACTCCGAAACCGGAGAGATCCCCACAGCACGCTGGCAGGCAGGCGGCTGGATCCCCAGACTGCCCGCCCGGCCCGAGGACCTGGACCTCACACTCTCCGCCTTCGTCGGAGAGAGCGTCACCATCCGCTACGACCCCCGGGACATGGCCGAAATCCGCGTCTGGCACCAGGACACCTTCCTCTGCCGCGCCATCACCCCGGAACTCGCCGCCAGAACCATCACCTTCAAGCAGCTCAAGGCAGCCAGATCAGCACGCCGGAACGAACTGAAGAAACAGCTGCGCACCAAACTCAGCCTCGCCGATGCACTCCCCGTCGACGACCGCTACGCGCCGCAGGCACCCGCCGAACCTGTCCAAACCGGGGGGAAACCCGCGGATCCCAAACAGCACCGGCTCCGCACCTACGCCGAAGACTGACCCAAGGAGAGGAACCCCCATGCCCGCCACAAACGAGAATGACGACGGCCGCCGCTTCCTCTCCTCTGATCTCGGCGAGATTTCCGCCGCCCCGCCACCGGTCCCGCCTGACACGCCGCCATTTCTCATCACCAAGGAGCACCGGCGCTTCACGGAATTCGCCACCACGGTGCGCACCAACCGCCACATCGGCGTCTGCTACGGCCCACCCGGCGTCGGTAAAACCCTCTCCGCACGCGCCTACGCCGGCGCGACCGAATGGGAACAATGGCAACGCACCGGGCAAACCAACACCGAGCCCGTCCCTGCCCGCGTGCTCGAAGCCAGAACAGCATTCTGGACCCCCACCGTGACCATCAGCCCCCGAGAGATCGACCGGCAACTACCCCGGATCTGCCAAAGAATCTCCTGGGCAGCCGAATACGCCCGGGAAGGCAACATCGACGTCTTCGAGCACCGCGACTCCCGGGCATCCGGCCTGACCGAACTCCTCATCATCGACGAGGCCGACCGGCTCAAACCTCCAGCCCTCGAGCAAGTCCGGGACTACTACGATCGCCACACCATGGGCGTCATCCTTATCGGCATGCCCGGCATCGAAAAACGCCGCGCCCGCTACCCCCAGCTCTACAGCCGCATCGGCTTCGCCCACCACTACCGAACCCTCAGCACCGACGAACTCACCTTCGTCCTCAGGAACCGCTGGCAGGAACTCGGCCTGAGTATCGACCCCCAAGACTTCACCGACGCCGAAGCCATCGCCGCCGTCGCCCGCATCACCAACGGCAACTTCCGGCTCATCCAACGCCTCTTCATTCAAATCACGCGCATCCGCGACATCAACCAACTCAACAGCATCACCAAAGAAGTCGTCGAAGCAGCGCGTGAAACCCTGCTCATCGGCACCTGACCGCGCCAAATAACGCCGCGAAATGCAGGCCAAATACCGCGGAGAATTACAAGCTTCAAGCGCGCAGGTCACTGCTTGGTCTGTCCGGTGGAGGACCGGCTTACGGACACACCGGCAAGGAGATAAAGCCCGGGCATAGGTAGACAGGCCTCGGTGCGCCCTGACACGTAGCCCGCTTCGAGTCGCACGAAGCAAATCGCGGCAAGAACTGAGGCATGCTTGAGGCGACTGCCCACAGTTTTGTCACTGGTCAGTGGCATTGCTTTTCCGTAGACGGCGTGCAGTGTGATCGATTGTGGAGGAAGTATGTTTTCGGTGTTCACGCTTGAGGATGAGCCTTGGTACTCGCCGGATCGGCGGATAGTCGATGCTGAGCGTGATATAAGTCTCAACTTTATGAACGCGACGGGCCGAGAACGAGGTAAAGCATTCGCATTAACGCATGGTGACATGACAGTCCCGTTCCACACGGCAGAATCAGATGGAACGGACCCGAAAACAGGAGACTGGTACTTTGCTTCCGAGATTGTCTCCTTCGGTACCAGCATCTACCTCAAAGGTGACAGAGACGTCCCAGACTACGCCTTCACTACTCACGAGGAGGCCCGCAGGTGGCGGCGGATCGCCGCTGAGGCGCTCCTGGTGTTCGGCAGGGACTACAACGGGTTTGACTACCCACAGGAGCAAGTGAGAGTCGTACTCAACGATGAGCTGCTCACCCGACGCGAATTCGGCTACGAAAGGTAACCTCCGCCGGATAGCCGCTGTTGTCCGCGCAGCATAAGAAGCGTCCGCTGAGGGATCCCCTTCCGGGCGCTAAGGCCGAGATTTAGTCCGATCGCCTGCGGGGCTACTACCGCGGGTGGTAAGGCATGCGTTGGCGAGTGCGTCATTGGTCCGGATCATCAAAGTGCGAACATGCGCGGCGAGCGACCCCCATACTAGATTGTCAGGCAAGCTAGCCGATGTTACCGTCTAGTTGTGAGTGATGATCAAAGGTGGCCCAGCGACTGGATCCGGGCTGTTCTGGCACCGTGCATCCTGCAGCAGGTCCAGTCCCGGAACGAGACGTACGGCTACCAGATTGTGCGGGATCTGGGCTCGCGGGGCCTGCCCGGCATTGGCGGCGGCACTGTCTACCCGGTACTCAACAGGCTCGAGGCAGATGGACGCGTCCGCTCCGAATGGCGCGAAGGCGACGGGGGCCCAGGCCGGAAGTTTTACAGCATCACCCCCGACGGCGAGACCTGGCTTAGCGAGACCTCCGGTGCTTGGCAGGAATTTACGGCAAGGGTTGAGGCGATACTGACGATGAAAGGGAACCCGGCATGACCACCTTGGAGTACTTTAGAGCCCTTGCGCTGGGACTGCGCCAGCGCAAGCTCAGCGAGGACCAGGTCGCCGATTTGCTCCGGGAACTCCAGAGCCACCTGCAGGAGACCGGTGCGCGTCCTGAAGATGCTTTTGGCAGCCCCAGGGAGTACGCAGAACGGTTTCCGAAGGGGCGCACGGTTTCCCGCGGATCCAAGGTCGGCTACCTTGCTGGCGCCGTGTTGATGGTCCTGATCGGCGCGAAGGTCGTCACGGGCCAGGTCCTCGGCATCTCCCTTGGCTTCCCCGGGACATTGATCTATCTTGTGGCGACCGTCCTACTGACATTCGCCCTGGTCGCGTGGAGCAATGTGCTGCAGCGGCGACTTCCCGAACGGATAGCTGAGGATCTCAGCCGGCAGGACACCTGAAAACGGGGATGGAAGAGAGCGAGGGCAGCATTCTGGCGGGTTCGTCAACCCGGCCTCAGGCGCCCGGTAGCGGATCCTCTTACGGACACTCTTTGGAGCACACGGGGTACCTCAGCGCGACATGATGGCCCTTCAGGCCATGGGTTTGCTCGAGATAACCATGGCTACCCAGTCGCAAGTCCCTCGTTGATTGCCTGTGCCAGGTCTTGAGGAGAGGTCACTTGCGCCAGGTGGTCCTGATCAGCCAAGATCGTGACACCTTCCACGTTCAAGGCCTGTAGGAACATGTCAACGCTTGGCCCATAAGGTGGGCGGTTCCTGCTCAGCTCACCTGCAATCAACGTTGTAGGCGTAGCCCATGATCTCGGAGCCGTGAAGACAAATTGGTTGATTGCCAATAGCTCTGCGCTGGCCGGCGCTGCCAGCTCCATGAGTTTGGGCCAAGCAGGACCGGATCGAAGTGTTTCAACGTGCGCCCGGTCGTAGCCGGAAAGATCGACATTGATAATCTCGACCGCAGCGTCAAAGTCGCCGCTACAGACGGCTGAGAATGTCAATCTGATTTGAGCCCAGGTTGGGGTTGAATCGCAGTCTGGTCCGGGCCCATCCCTTGGCGGGGCCGGGGTAGCCGCATTCGCCTGAATATTCCCTGTGACAGATAGCCTGATTTGCCGTGACAATATTTTCATGGCCGAAACTCCCCGGGGAATCATGTCAAGATGCGCGCGTAGCTTTCTTCGTGGAATCATTCGAAAGTGCGCGCGTGGACGGCATGGTTTTGGGTCCTTGTTTG
>NZ_JAXCID010000081.1:0-5726 GCF_035985125.1 Arthrobacter sp. CG_A4
CGCCCCGCCGGAACCCGCCGGCGGGGCATTTCTATGCCCGGCCCGTCATCACCGGACGTGACGCCGCCACAGTCAAATAACGCGACGGGTAACACACGTCACCATTCCACATCGACTCCCTCGACACAACTCAGGGGTTCTACAACTCAAGTGTTATAGTGCGGCCGCCACTTGTTGGACGTGCAGGAGCGACGAGCCGTCACAACCACGACGGTTGCGACCAGGCAGTGCGTCGCAGCGAAGAAGATCTGGCAAGGCGAGTCGTCGTATTCGAGGCGAGAACTCCGGTATTTTGCCCAAAGGTGACCTCTCGGGAATACGGTTACGAGGAGTTGTGGCAACGCTGACACCGCCGCCTACGGTCCTGGGGACGATGTCATCTGATTTTGAGCTTGCGCGGATCAGGGAACCCGAGCGAGACGTACCCTGGCGCCCGCTTGTTCAGGGATGCGGCCAGTACAGGTGTCGATTCGTCGCAGTAATCGTGGACTGTCGCCACGGTTTTCCCTAGGTACGGCCGGATTACCCGGCCGACGTATTGGACCAATCTGCCTTTGAACGACACAGGCGCTGCGAGGAACAGGGTATCCAGTTTGGGGCAGTCAAAGCCTTCTCCAATGTATGAGCCGGTGCCCAGGACCAGCAGAGGCTGCGCATCATCGGTGGCGGCAAGAAGGTCGACGGCAGCCTGTCGTTCCTTGGCTTTCATCGCTCCAGTGAAAGCCACTGGCTTCAGACCAGCCGCCTCGAACCGGGACCTCAGGGACTCAAGATGGGCTTTCCACGTAGTCAGTACAAGAATTCGGGAGTTCTGTTCGTAAGCTTCAATGACGTCGTCGTAAATTTGCTGTAGGCGTTCCTCATTGGCGATCAAGTCCTTGTAGATGGCAGAGATCCCGCCCGGTTCGCTTGGGTCTGCGGCGCCGTCGTACGCGTATGAGGTCCGGTGCAGTTCCAAAGTCAAGGCCGGTCCGGCAATCTCGTGTGCGTTCGTTGGAAGCTGCTGCGGAACAGCCGCGGAAATAGTGTGTGAGATTTGGCCGAGCTGGTGGTAGATCAGCGAGTCCAGCTTGTCCCGCCGGTACGGTGTGGCCGTCAGCCCCAGCCAGTACCGGGCCTGGATCTGGTTCATGACGTGGGTGAACGCTGCCGCCGGGACGTGGTGACATTCGTCCACGATGACGAAACCATAGCTGGCGGTCAGCTCGGCGACATTTTCCCGCCGTGCCAGCGTGGGCAAAAGCGCGACATCGACCCGACCCGTCGTCTTGGCACGGCCACCTCCGATTTGGCCGCACTTCTCGTCCAAGAACTCACGGATGCGGCTGCGCCATTGCTCGGCCAAGGCTTTGCGATCAACCAGAATGAGCGTCGAAACGCCACGACGTGCCATCGCGGCACACGCCATGACGGTCTTTCCGGTACCGGCGGGGCCACCAGGACTCCGTGCTCGGCGGCAGTGGCGGCGTCCAAGGCAACTTGTTGTTCCGCGCGCAGGCGGGCTGAGCACTCGAAGCTGTGGGCAGTGCCTTCCGTCCGTTGATCATCAATGCGCAGCGAGCTGCCACTCGAATCGACCAGTTGCTTCACGAAAGGCAACAACCCACGTGGCAGGATGAGGTCGCCGTCAAGCGTTTCGTCGTAGTTACGCAGGTATCGGGGAATATTCCAGGTGGATCGCCTCTGACGTTGGCGTTCGTAGAACTCAGGGTTCGGCATGGAAGCGGCATGCTTGACGGCTGAGATCATGGCCGGTCCAAGGTCTGCTGCCCTGATAGTGAGGCGTGATGCGAATGCGACTCGGACGATCAGAGCGGGGCGTGGAAGGATCTTGGACGATAGCGGCAGTTCGAGCCGGCGAACCTCTTGTCCCAACCTGACCGCAGGCAGCTTTCTGACATGTGTACGTACTTCCCGCTCCGAAAGCCGATCCAGGCTGGACAGGTACGCCCATTGGTCCTCATATGGTTCGAGGGTCGTAGTGTCGAGGAACAACGTGGTGCCGTGCTGGCGGCGCTTGCCGTTCAGCGGCGCAGCTATCAGGTTACCCATGCCCTTGCCTGAGTGAACGTCCTGGGCGGGAAAGAGCCTGTCATAGCTGGCCAGGCTCATGCTGCCACGCAATGCCATCGCTTCGTGGATGAGACCGGTGCCAAGCTGGCGTGCTGCCGACGCAGGTATTTCGGTGCTGAAGAAGATCCACACATGGGCGCCACGTCCTGATTGGGATACTTCCAACGCTGCAGGAATTCCCCGAAAGCGAGCAGCCTTGACGTACGCCAACGCATCCAGCATTGCGGCGCCTCCGTCAAAGTCCGCCGCCACCCACCAACAGGTGTCCTGTTCGGTCAAGGGGTAAAGGCCAATGTGCTGGACTCCGCGCAAATGATCCGCAACAACGAACGGGGTGAGCGGCAGGAAATTGGCGCCAACGATGTTCGCGCCCTTGCGCCAACCCCCGACGACGGCAGGAACCCAGCCGGAGCGACCGTCCCGCGAGTTTTCCCACCGGACGGCGTAGACATCCCTGCGCGCCCTGAACAGGTCCTGGAACAGACGAATTTTCGCTTCCGGAGACGATTCCATGGTTACCGGACCGTGGTGCAACACCGCAGAAATTCCAGCCTGGGCCAGGTGTGCTGCCTTCGATTCCACTTCCGTGAGTTCCAAGAGTTTCCGTAGCCTGGCATTATCGAGGCGCAATTCGTCGAGCTCACGTCTCAGCGCCCTATCTGCCGCGCCGGAAAGGCCCGGTAATACAGTTTGACCACCAGCTTCAGGAGTGTCTTCAATCACGGTTCCATTGTGGTCGGCAGAAGCGATCATTGCGAAACCAGATGAATGTCATCCAGCTCAGTTGGTAATGCCGAATGGATCGCCGACTGCGCACGGCCCCAACTTGAGACAAGTCATGCCGTCGCGGCCCCACCCCGCCATGAAGAGGGAAGAACGCGGAACCATCCGCCGCCCCCAAAGAAAGAGGCACCAGGCCACACCGACGGCCACCAACAAGAAGCGCCCTGAAGGGGCCCATACGGCTGCGGCCTGTGCGATCGGCTCGCAGATTTTCTGGCCGCCCGCTCCGAACGAACCCACGAGTGGCCGCTGGCCACGCCGGGCCGGCAACACATCCACCAGCAAATCGACGCCTCCGGCCTAACGGTTCGACACACCACCCGGAGACAGGGCCGGCCCTACACCCTGCTCCTGGCGAAAACCAAAGACCTGTTCCAACGTGAGGACGAAGTACGTCAGCAGACACTGTCCGAACTCGCTTGGCTAGCGACCGCGTTCGAGTAGGCAGGCCGGGTGCCACACCCCGTAACGGCTACCAAGGGTGCTTTGGCCTGCCGATCACCAACTGCAACAGGAAGTCGCCTTGCAACTTGCTCCGGGGCCGGAGCGCGCGCACCGCTTCGCGCGGGTCCGTGCACGTTTGCCCGCTTCCGCGATGTTACGGATTGTGATCCGTTCTGGCCGGCCGCACATGCTCGCGCCGCCGAACGCGAAGGGCAGCGAACGCGCAGCTTCCACGCGCGCCGGTCCTCTACGACCCCTTGGACAAGAACGCATCATTTAGTGGCACTCCAGCCGGGGCCTAACGCAAGACCAGATGCCGGGAAATCAGCGCGGCGGAGTTCCGCAACTCAACAGTTCCTGCGGCGACTCCGACGACCAGGTCGAAGCCCTCGTCAGTCGTGAAGTCATGGCGGTAGCCGTTGATCCACAGCAGCAGGACCATCACGGTCCAGGCGGTGCGCTTGTTGCCGTCAATAAGCGGATGGAAACGGGCCACCGACTCCAGCAACGCGGCCGCCTTCATCGCCAACTCAGGATAAGCCTCAGCGCCCGTGACTGTAGTCGCGGGCCGGGCCAGGGCCGAGGCGAGCAAACCGACATCACGGATGTGGAACCCGTACCGGTCGATTACCTGCAGTGCGTCCTCAATGTCGAGGTATGCGGTCACGCGTCCTCAAGGCGCGTCAACAGCTCGGCGTCATGGCTCATGACGAAGTCGAGGCCCACACCGATCTCACTCCGCCGAGCGTGGCGCTGCAGGACCAGCTCGGCACCCTGGAGGAGCAACGCCGACTTGGAGGTATGTGCCTCGACGGCGAGCCGCTCAAGCCGCCGGTCAAGCTCTTCGGGAACGCGCAGATTCATAGCCATACCTCATGGTACCAAACGAGTACCACACTGGTACCAGCCCCCGCGTTGACTCATCAAAGATGCCCGCGTAGCTGCCTTCGAAGAATCATTTGGGAATGCCCGCGAAGCGGTGTGTCTGCCGGGCCGGTAGTTGCCGGCCCGGCACGCTGAGCCATGGAGCTGTCAATGAGCGAACGCAGGGCTGTCACGAAGACCATCGCCACCCGGTATGCCCGCTCGGATCGGGGCGCTAAGAGGACCATTTTGGACGAGGTGTGTGACATGACCGGATGGCACCGCGATCACGCCAGGAAGGCACTGCGCCTCGCGCTGGTCCTGCGGGTGGCCAAGCCGCGGAAGCCCCGGCCCCCGCTGTACGGGGAGGCGGTGATCGAGGCGCTGCGGAAGTGCTGGGCGGTGCAGGGCACCTCGTGCGGACGGTTGTTGGCCGCGTCGCTGCCGGATCTGGTGCCGCGTCTGCGCCGGTTCGGGGAGCTCGATATCGACGACGCTACGGCGGCGTTGCTGCTCAAGATTGCCCCGACCACCATCGACCGCCGGCTCAAATCAGACCGTGCAAAACTGGACCCGCGGGGCAGGTCCCACACGAAGCCGGGGACCTTACTGAAGGACTCCATTCCGATGCGGACCTGGGCCGAATGGGACGACGCCCGGCCGGGTTTCGTGGAGATCGATCTGGTCGGCCACGAGGGCGGAAACAGCAAGGGCGAGTTCTGTTTCACCCTGGATATCACCGATATCGCCACCGGCTGGACCGAGACCGTCTCCGTGAAGAACAAGGCCCAGAAATGGGTGTTCGCCGCCATCAAAGAGGCGACCGCGGCGTTCCCGTTCCCCATCCTCGGGATCGATTCGGACAACGGAAGCGAGTTCATCAACTGGGGGCTGTTCCGCTGGTGCGAACAAGAGAAACTGACGTTCACCCGGTCCCGGTCGGGCAACAAAAACGACGGCGCACACGTGGAGCAAAAGAACTGGCACATCGTGCGTCAGACCGTCGGATACCACCGCTACGACACGGCCGCGGAGCTGGCGTTGCTGAACCGGATCTGGGCATTGCAGCGGCTGCTGACCAACCACTTCGCGCCCCAGCAGAAGCTGGCGTCCAAGGAACGCCACGGCGCGAAAATCACCAAGAAATACGACAAGCCGGCCACGCCCGTTCAGCGCTGCCTCGCCGATAAGGGCGCCGTCCGGGTGGCCGTCAAGGCCAGACTCAAACGGGAAAACCTGCCGCTGAACCCGGCCGCGATCCAACGCCAGGTTCAGGCACTCACTGCGGAGCTGCTCACGCTCACGACCGCGAAAAGCGGGCCCAAAGCCCAACCATCTATCCGGGCAAAATCAAATGATTCCACGAAGCAACCCAGGCGGGCATCTTGACATGATTCCTCGGGGCCCCCTGTCAACTGCGGCCCGCCCCGCCCGGAAATCAATGACGTCACCGAGGACTTCACATTTCTGGGTATGGCATCCTGAAATGGCCCCACTTGTAGGGCTTTTAGTCGCTTGAATTGGCCCCACCCTCGACCCGCCCGTAGCGTTCCCTTTGTCGT
>NZ_JAXCID010000082.1:0-5689 GCF_035985125.1 Arthrobacter sp. CG_A4
CGAGATTCGGATCATCAAAAGCGCTGGAAATAGCCGACGGGGTATGGAAAAGTTGCATCTACGGAATGCTCCTCTGCAAGGCGAAAACGGAACTCTAGACAAGTCCTATTTTCCCTGATCAGAAGGGCATTTCCGGTTTAAAACGCCGGACCGGCCCAAACCCAACCGGTGGATTCAGGCTAAGAGGTGGAGGACCGGCTTACGGGCGGTCACTTGGCTACAGACAGAGTGGTCGTCCGCGCGGTGCAAGTTTCACGCTCCACCAGTAACCAGACCAGCAGCATACTGCTTCGTTACCCCCGGCCGACCAGAATATAATCCACGAATTCGTCACTAGCTCAACTCAGCACAAAGATTGATTGACAGATTTGTCATAATTGCTAGAGTGTTCACAGGTTCAGGCGTAGGGGGAGTCGCTCGGAATCTTGGTCAAGACCCGCCCAGTGCCAGCTCCCCAAGAAAACAGTAGGGGGAGTTTTTTTGAAACATCTGCGCGTCTCTTTAGCCGTCCTGATTGCCGCCGCCTTCGTTCTTCTCGGCATGTCAGCGCCTGCCCAGGCTTCTTCGCCAACAGGCCAGTCGTCCTCCGATCAGCAGCACATCCTCGATTTCTTCCGCCAGTACGACGTTCCGCAGCAACAGTGGGGACCTCTCATGAAGGATTTGAAAGAGGGAAGGCCGTGGGATTCCCTTACGGGAGTCGCGCCAACAAGTGTCGAGGATAGAGATACGCCCGCATCAAGCGTCCGGATCAGCCGATTTTCTGATGGGTCGGTGATGGTAAGCACGCTCGAACGTCCCACTCAAGTAGTCAGCAGTAACCCTCCGGCATTGGCTGGAGATAACGCGGTTACGCCAATGGCGAGCCTCGGTGGATGCACGGCTTACACCGGAAGTGGATATGCCGTTTACCGCGGCTGCGGCGTATCGAATCAGTGGGGAAACGTGTACGTTGGATTCAACGCCGACTACTCGGTCATCAATGGAGCCAACGACACTATCGACCGTGTCTACAACCAGACCGCAACATGTTGGGGCATCGGTTGGAGCTGCACCGCCGCAAATTTTGATCCGATCAAAACAAGCGAAGACGGCTGGGGCGCCGCTAACGCTAGGGCACACTCGTGGGTATCTGCGCAATGGGGATCATGGGATGTATGGGTGCAACTGAACGTTGGAGGGAACTCAGGATGGGCCACGAACTCATAGTTGCTTTGCAAATCCAAGAAGCCAGCACGCAGCCGAACTATTGGCTGTTGGCGGTAACCGCAATACCGACCATTATTCTGGCCGTCGTTGTGCTCGTTACGTTGGTACTTGCCCTAACGGACCCGGGGCTGACTATCTTGCCGCGTTTGGCATGGGGGATTCTAATAGTCGCCGTACCTTTGCTCGGCGCCATCATCTATCTCGTCCTGCGAGGCCGACAACGCATCCCCTGGCCCAAGAATGGGGTAGCCAACAAGGGTTGACATAGCCGCCATTCGCGGAGCACCCGTCAGTTGAGGGGCCAGCTTATGCTGGTCCCTCAACGGGTTTCTCTGCAAGCCCGCGCTCACCGCCGAATTGCGTCGACCACGAAGAACTCGTCGAAGCCCAACTGGACCTGCTCAATGCGATGCGCGCGACAGGAGTCACGAACTTCAGCGCATGCGGCAGACCACCAAGGCAGGCGTGTAGAGCTGCCAACGCCCAGGCCTTGGCAGATATAGCAGGTCCAGAGCAACCCTTTACCGACGCATCGCCACCATCGAAGCTCAGCACTGGATCAGGGCCCAGGGCTAACGACTCCCACCATCCTCGGCTGGGGTTAGTCTTCCTCGGCAGTGGCGGCGTCTGGATCGCGCAGCGGTCGTCTGCCGTCGAGGAGCTCGGGTAGTAAAAATGAGTAGTGGCCGTGGACGTTGATGTGTTTGCGCATGTAGGGCGAAAGCCGGGCGACGTCGGCGTCGAGCACGGGATAGCCGGTCGCTCGCAAGGCGTCCAGGACACGGTCGAGGTAGACGGTGTTCCAAAGAGTGATGCAGTTCAGAACCAGTCCGAGCGCGCCGAGCTGGTCTTCCATGCCCTCGCGGTAGCCGTGGCGCAGTTCGCCCTTGCGTCCGTGGAAGAGGTGCCGGCCCAGGTCATGGCGGCCTTCCTGGAGGTTGCGCATGCCCTTGATCTCGCGCCGGTATGGCTCGTCCTGGACGACACGAAGAACGTGCAGTGTCTTGAAGATCCGCCCGTAGTGCGCGAAGGCGTCCCCGAGCGGCGTGGGGCGGCCATCGCGTTGCAGCATCCGGATGACGTCGTAGGCGCTGACCGCACCGGTGTGGATGGAAGCGACCACCCGCAGGATCTCTGGCCAGTGCCGGTCAATTCGTGTCAGGTCAATCCTGCCGCGGGCGGCGCTGTTGAGCGGTCCGTAATCGGTGTCCGGATCAGTCCGCCATAGCTTCGCGTCGGGCAGGTCGGCCAGCTGCGGCCGGTAGTCAAAGCCCAGGAGCTGGAGTAGCCCGAAGATAATGTCACTGTAAGACCCGGAGTCGGTGATGATCACGTCCGGTCGGCGGCCGCCGTCTTGGCTGTAGATCAGGTCGACCAGGTGCAGGGTGTCCTTCGGGGTTCCGGACACGACCCGCCCGGCCAGGCCCACCGACTGGTCATTGACCATGTTGAGCCAGGTCACGCCGCGGCCCCGGCCGAAGTATTTCGGGTTCGGGCGGGCGTCGACGCTGCGTATTGGGACGACGAACCGGATCCCGTCGACCGCGGCGACCAGCCCGCCGCCCCATGTCTGAGCCAGCGCCACCTCAGCTTGACCAGTGATCAGCGGGGCGTTGGCTGCGGCGTAGCTCTCCGCCCGCAGGTAGTTCTGGTCCACATGACTGATCCGGCTGCGGGTCAGGGCCTGGGCCCCGGAGATGACGGGGGTGAACCCGACGTTGAGCGCTTGCGCGGTCAACGCGGCCGCGATCGTGACGTGCAAGTCATCCAGCCTGGTTTGCCCGCCAGATGCGGCGGTGAACGCCTTGAAGAAATCTGGCTCCCAGGTCATTACCTCCAGGATCTGCTCACCGACGTCAGCCTGGGGCATCATCGCCTCGCAGCGTTTGCGCAAGTCGGTCAAGCTCGGCGGGTCCGTGATCGCAGGGTCCTTCTTCACGTGCAGGCGCCCCTCGTCATCGATGCGGACTCCGGCGTCACCGTCCAACCCTGCTGCCACGTGGCGCCAGGCCGCGTCGAGGTCGCCCGCCCGGCTGGCCAATAGCTCGGCGGGGTCCGCGGGAAGCTGGAGGTCGTTGAGGACGGGGCCGCAGGCGGCGTCCCACGCTGCCCCGGTCAGCAGTTGTGCCCTAGGGTCAGCCCATCGGGTCGAGGCAGCGGCGTAGATGTCGCGGCGCTTGAGGTGCCGGTGGAACTGCTCCAGCACACAGAACACGTACCCTGCCCGGTCGACGGTGCCTTCGGGACGTCCGGGCCGGAACACCAGCGGCCGCCACCACCCTGCCGGTACCAGGTCCACCGCAACCAGCCGTGCATCGAGGAACCCGGTCGGTACACGCTTGCTCGCCTTGGCCGGGAGTAACCCAGGCAAGGCACGCATCGCGTCGAGCACCGGTGTGGACTCGGCCGTAGCGCCGAATGCGACTACCTCGGTGAGCAGCGGCAGGAATCCCCGCACCGCGGCGAACCGGGTCACCAGTGTGGCCCGCCAGTCCCCGTTCGGGTCGGCGTCCGGCGGGGGGATGACGTCGGTCAGGTTGGTCACCGCGGTGCGGAGCTCGGCGCGTGAGACCACGCTTTCGATCGCGTCCCACAGCAACTCGATGGTGATCTCCTCGCCCCACTCGGTGGAAGCCAGCATCACCTCCACCGCGGCGGCGCACTTCGCGGCGTCCTTGGACAACCGCGGGTAGCGTCGCAGCTTCTCCGTCTTGGACTCCCGCTCCGCCCGAGCGAGCAGATCGGTGGTCATCAGGACATCGAACATTTCCAGGGTGTCATCAGTCGCTTTGGCTTCCAAATACACCACAGTGGCGAGCATGGTGGCGAGTTTGCGGGAACGCCGATGACGGCGCAGCGCCGTGGCGGTCCCTGACATGCCCCACCGGGCCAGCTCCACCACCCGCCGATGCGGCACCGTGTCCAGGCCCAACGCCCCCACCCCCAGCCCAGCCACCTCAGCCACCCGATCCAAGGACTTGACCATGTTCCGCCCGGACGGCGGCCGCGGCGCCTTCCGCAACCGCTCCAGATCCGAAACCCGCGCACCCTCGGGAACCTCCAGCAGGCGTTCCACCAGCCGGGCTTGCTCCGTCGTCAGCATCGAGGCCATCACGTCCCACAACCGCTGCATCGCCTCGTCACGGACCCGTGCGATCAACCGCGCGAGAATGGTCACCCCGGGCAGCAGGACCCGCCGTTCCCGAAGCCACACCACCGCCCCCTCGAACAGCGCCTTCGGACCATCCCCGGTGTTCCACGCCCGGTCATCCACCCACCGCACCAGCTCAGCCTCGACGGCTGGGAAGTCGCGGTACCCGAACTCGCGGGCGATCTCCCACTGGTGCTCCAGCCGGGTCTTCTCCCGCTCCCCGTACGCCTTCAGACATGACGGGTCAGCCACCCCCAACTGTTCGGCGAGGAAATCGACCGCTTCAGTCGGCACGTCCAACGGATCCGCCAGGAACGAACCGAGCAGACGCGCTGTGCCCAGCTGAAGGCTGAAGCCCAACCGGTTGTAGTCTCCGCGCCGCTTGTTCACCAGCGCCATGTCCGTGTCGTCGAGGAAAAAGAACCGTTCCAACTCCGCCAACGACGGCGGCTGTGTGAAACGAGAATAGGCCGCGGCCTGGACATCAGTGAGGAACTCAACCGGCATAAACCCCAACATAGAGCCAAGACCCGGCAGACATCACAGAACGGAAGAACTGTTACAGGCGTTCCAGCCATCGTTCGGCGAGGTTCACGGGCCGCTGCGTTTGCCCAGGTTAACGAGCCAGAGCCGTTAGCGCCGGATCCTGTTCCATTGTTCGTGACGGGCCTACCCGGCAAGGACGAACCTCTACCTACGTGCCGAACCCCTGCACCCCGGCGCTCAGGCGACACTGCTAGATGTGGACGGGCACCGCGTCACGGCCTTCCTGACGAACTCACCGCGCTGGCACGGGCCGGCCCTTGATGCCCGGCACCGGGCCCGGGGACGGTGTGAGAACCGGATCAAAACCCTGAAGAAAACCGGGCTCGGTAGGCTGCCGTTCTTTGACTTTCACGCCAATCAGGCCTGGGCCAACCTTGCCGCACTGGCCATGAACATGGTTTCCTGACTGCAACTGGCCGCGCTACCAACCGGCCACAAAGCCCGCGGATGGGAAATGAAACGGTGGCGGTACCGGCTCTTCGCCACGGCCGGGAAACTCATCACCAGGGCCAGGCGGACCCGGCTGCTGATCGCTGACAACGCGCCGGAATCCGGCACGATCACCACGCTCCTGGCCGCCATCGCCGAGCTGAAAAACCGCCTCCGACAACGGGTCCGACTCCTGGTGGGAATAGCAAGTTGATTTGGCCCCGAGTTCGCCGTTTTTTTGGCCCCACCCTGTTGGTGATCCGGTCAGTTTTGCCGGGACTTGTTGATGGTCTGCTGGGTGGTTTTCAGCCGGTAGGAATCGGTGCCGGTGTTGATGATGTGGCCGCGGAAGGT
>NZ_JAXCID010000083.1:0-5625 GCF_035985125.1 Arthrobacter sp. CG_A4
TGCGAACGGCCGCGATCTCCTCATCCCTCATGAACCGAAATTAACAGGCCCGGCCGAAGATTAAAAGAGCAACACTCAAAAACCTAACAAAGTACCACTAGGGACCGGTAGTGCGGCGTCTCCTGCATGAGCGCTGGGAGGAAGTCCGAGGCCCCAGCAGCCTCGATCCGCCCGGGATGCGGGCGTCGCGCAGCCCCGCCAGTGGGGGCTGCGGTTCGTGCGGTTACGTCCGAAGCGGCCGTCATGGCGGTTTGTTGGTCGGTGCCGCCCCGGCGGTCTCCTCTTCCGCGGGGCCACATCCGGTGCTTGTTCGAGAGCTGGACATGTGGTGCTCCTGCAATTGCTGCCCTGCCGTGCTTTTTTGCGGCGGGCTGCTGTGGGGCGTCGTCGGCGCGTGGCGACTGACCCGGTACTTTTATCCTGCCCCCGCTTCGCGCCCCGCGCCAACCCTGGGTACAAGGTTTCCGGGAATTCTTCACAGCTCCTTCTCAGGTCCCCGGCCGGGATCCCCGCGCGTTTACTGCCCACCTTCCGGCCGGCGTGCGTGTAGGTGTCCGGGCGCACTGTGAGGCGGCTTAAACGCTCGCTTCGCGGGCCGGCCGCCCGGACGGGACCCAAACCGCTCTCACCAGGATGTCCGCCACCGCCGAACTGGCCCTCGCCCTGGTCCTGGCCAGCCAGCGCGAACTCCCGCGGCTGCTGCAGAACCAGCAAGGAAGGCCGCCGGGAGGGCCGGTCCACCGCCAGCCTCGCCGACCGCCGCGTGCTGATGGTCGGCTACGGCGGCGTCGGCAAAGCGATCGAGGACCGCGTGCTGCCGTTCGAAACCACAGTGACCCGGGTGGCCAGCAGTACGCGGACCGACGAGCGCGGCAACGTCCACGACGTCGACGAGCTGCACAGCCAGCTGCCGGGGCACGACATCGTGATTGTGGGCGTCCCGCTCAGTGACGCCACCCGCCACCTCATCGACGACGCCTTCCTCTCAGCCATGCCCGAAGGCGCGCTACTGGTCAACGTGGCCCGCGGTCCGGTCGCGGACACATCATCATCCCGCACGTGGGCGGGGCGAGCACGGCCATGCGCCTGCGGATGGGAAAGCTGATCCAGCGGCAGATCGAGCTGATGCTGGCGGGCGAACCGCGGCGAACGTGGTGCTGGGCGGCTGAGTGCCGGACAGCTAACAGCGAAGGAAGCGTCAACTTCGGGGGCGCAAGGGCGGCTGTACTGACTCATTCGAGAGCTACCTGTCGTATTCCAAGCTACGAAGTCAGGTAGCCAAGGTGCGTAGAGGTAGCGAAAAGACGGGTGGCTGCTACTCGCGCGCACGGCGTGTCGCCACCGTAGCGTCTGGTTGGACAGCTTCGCCAGTCAGAACACGATCCGATTGTTGGGGGACCCATGAAACCATCTGCCCGCCCTCCCTTCCAGCAGGCCCCGAGGGGCCGCCTGGCCAGGCCGGCCGTCATCGCGGCGCTCGTGCTGCTGATCAGCGGCATGGGCCCCTTGGGCGGGATGCCCAACCTTTTCCGACCCGATGTGGCCGAGGCGGCGGTCCCCTCGAGCGCCACCGACATGACGAAGGTGCCGCACTACTTCGGCCCCTACCCCAACTGGGCGAACAGCCCGCAGACGTTGGCGGACGCGATGGTGAAAATCAGCATCGGGACCCCGACACCAGTCCTGTATGGCAACCCGCTGACCGAGCGCAAGTACGCGACCGACTACGCGAAGCCGACTGGTGAGATGGGTCCGGTGCTCGTGGTGCTCGACCCCATACCAAGCTGCCCGCCGGCACCCTCAACGACTTCCAGAGCTGGAACCAGGGCACCGCCGGAGCGAGCCCGACCACCTCGGCGGGCAACATCTTCCACGCGCTGGTGCTGCGACCCACCGGCACTGCGGGGGAGTACACCGTCGTCTACGCCAGCGACGAGCTGAAGGTGCCGACGCCGACCGTGGCCACCGGAGAGGTCGAGACCTATTCCGTGCCAGCGGTGACAGTGCAGAAGGACGACGTGATCGGCTTCTACGGCCAGGGGGTTCCGGTCGACACCGGCGTCCCCGCCAACGGGGACACCTTGAGCACGCCGGCGAGCGGTGACCCGACGCTGGCCACCAACGTCGCCCCGGCCCAGGACAGCACGGTCAAGCTCGGTGCCTCGAACTACCCGGACTTCTCCCACGACCGCACCTACTCCTTTGGGGCCGACGTCACGCCGACCATCACCGACCCGGGCACAGGCGCGGAAGCTACGGCCTCGGTCGACCCGAAGACCGGCGCCATCTCCGGTGTCACCGTGACCAGCCCGGGAGCTGGCTACGCGGTACCGCCCATGGTGGAGATCACGACCGCCGGAGTCACACCGACCACGGTGGCTCAGGCCACCGCCACGATCGCCACCGGCGTCATCACCAACATCGACGTCAACGAGACCGGTTACGGGTTCACCGCGCCCGCCGTGACCCTGACAGGCGGGAACCCCACTGCGGGCACCGAAGCGCATGCGCTGGCCAGCGGTACGCTGGACAACCTGAAGCTAACCGACGGCGGCAAGGGTTATCAGACCCAGCCGCTGCTGAACATCTCCAAGCCGGACCTCGCCGTCGGCGAGCAAGCTACCGGCAGCGCGACGATGGACGCCAACGGCGTGGTCACCGGCGTCGCGATTGCGAACGCGGGCAGCGGGTACACCTCCGCCCCGACCGTGACCCTCACCGACGCCAGCAAGACCGCTCCCGTCCAGGAGGCCAAGGTTGAGGCCACCATCGGCGTCACCCGCATCGACGTCACCGACGGCGGCGCGGGCTACGTTTCAGCACCGACCGTGACGATCGCCGACACCGTGGGCACGCCCGACAAGGGCGCCAGCGCAACTGCCAAGGTGGCGGTCAAGGGCTCGGTCACCGGCATCGTGGTCACCACCCCCGGAGCGGGCTACCTCACCCCGGGGATCAAGAAGTTCGTCGACACCCTTCCGGGGCAGGGGGAGGCCAACGCCAACGACCTGGGCCAGTACATCCCGGTCGCGGTGCCCGACACCACTTCCTACCCCGGCACGGACTACTACGAGATCGCGGTCGTGCAGTACCGGATGAAGTTCCACCGTGACCTGCCGGCCACTTTGCTCCGCGGGTACGTCCAGCTTTCAACCAGCGTCGTCCCGGGCAAGAAGGTCGCCCTCGGCAACGCCAACCTCGACCCCGCCATTCCCGACAGTCCCATCAGCTTTAGCGGAGTGGACAAGCCGCACTACCTCGGCCCGACGATCATCGCCACGAAGAACAAGCCCGTCCGGGTACTGTTCCGCAACCTGCTGCCCACCGGCGTGGATGGCGACCTGTTCCTCCCGGTCGACACCTCGGTGATGGGTGCGGGTGCCGGTCCCAACATGATGACACTCGACCCCACCACCAAGATCCCGGTGGACATGGCGAAGGACGAGAAGAGCGTCCTCGACGGCGTGCGCAACCCGATGTGCGGCGAGACGCCGAAGCCGACCACTTGCTACTCGGAGAACCGAGCCACTGTGCACCTGCACGGCGGTATCACCCCGTGGATCAGCGACGGCACGCCGCACCAGTGGGTCACCCCGACCGGTGAGAACACCGCGTACCCGAAGGGCGTCAGCGTCAGCAACGTGCCGGACATGCCGGATCCCGGCCCCGGCGCGGAGACCTTCTTCTACACCAACCAGCAGAGCGCGCGGATGATGTTCTACCACGACCACTCGTGGGGCATCACGCGGCTCAACGTATACGCCGGAGAGGAAGCCGGCTACATGATCACCGACGACACTGAGCAGAAGCTGATGGCTCCTGGCGGCGCCCTCGACGGTCTCGGCATGGGGACCTCGCTCACCATCCAAGACAAGACCTTCGTGCCGAGCGCGAAGCGGATGGCCCAGCTCGACCCGACCTGGGACCCGAAGAAGTGGGGCGGTGAGGGCAACCTCTGGCAGCCGCACGTCTACATGCCCGCGCAGAACCCTAGCGACCCCAGCGGGATGAGCGCGTTCGGTCGCTGGTTCTACGGCCCGTGGTTCTGGCCGCCGGCCAAGGACGCCAAGTACCCGCCCATGGCCAACCCCTACTACGACCCCACCTGCGACCCGAACGTGGCTGCCTTCTGCGAGCCGTCCCTGATCCCGTCGACACCCAACAACTCGGTCGGCATGGAGGCCTTCCACGACACGCCGGTCGTGAACGGCACGGCCTACCCGACGACGACCATGGACCCAAAGACGTACCGGTTCCGGATCCTCAACGGTTCCGATGACCGGTTCTGGAACCTTTCCTGGTACGTCGCCGATCCCGCCACCGGCACCGAGGTCGCGCTGAAGTCCAGCGAAGTCTCCATGGCGCAGACCGACCCGGTCGTCACGCCGACGCCGGACACCACGAAGAGCCCCAAGGGCCCTGACTGGATCCAGATCGGCAACGAGGGCGGCTTCCTGCCGACCCCGGCCGTGGTCCCCGCCCACGAGACGACCTGGATCGCCGACGCAACCCGGTTCGACGTCGGCAACGTCGACCAGCACTCGCTGCTGCTCGCGCCGGCCGAACGGGCCGACGTGATCGTCGACTTCTCCGCTTACAAGGGGAAGACGCTGATCCTCTACAACGACGCACCGGCGGCGTTCCCGGGCCGGATTCCCGGTTACGACTACTACACCGGCGGACCGGACATGTCCCCGGCGGGCGCTCCTACGACCCTGCCCGGCTACGGGCCCGATACCCGGTCGGTCATGCAGGTCAAGGTTTCGAACACCGCACCCGCGCTGGCCTTCGACCGGCCGAACACCACGGCTGACCAGATGGGCGCGCTGATGGCGGCGTTCGATCACCACACCGACGCGGCCGGCAACCCCGCCGGGGTCTTCGAGTCGAGTCAGAACCCGATCGTGGTCGGCCAGGCCGCGTACAACCAGGCCTACGGGAAGAGCTTCGTCGGCAGCGGGTACTGCAACGCGGCCACCAACCCCGCCGCCAAATGCGACGGCTTCGCCCGGATCGCCGAGCAAGGAGGAGACAACTTCAAGTTCGACACCCTGGCGGGCCCCCAGCTCAGCGTTCCCATCGAGGGCAAGAGCGTCCACGACGAGATGAACTCGGCGAACTTCGACGAGTGGGGCCGGATGAGCGGCAACATCGGGTTGGAGGCACCCGGAGCAACACCGCTGCTGCAAAATGTCATCCTCTACCCGTTTGTCAACCCCGTCACGGAGAAGCTGGACGGCACCAAGGGGACGAACAGCCTCAACGTGACCCCGATCTCCACCGACGCCGACGGCACGCAGATCTGGAAGATCACCCACAACGGCGTGGACACCCACCCGCTCCACTTCCACCTCAACGACGTGCAGGTGATAAACAGAGTCACCTGGGACAACATCATCATCCCCCCCGACCCAACAGAACTCGGCTGGAAGGACACCGTGCGTGTCAGTCCACTGGAGGACACGATCGTTGCGGTCCGACCCATCCTGCCAAAACTCCCGTTCGCCATCCCGGACAGCAACCGGCCACTCTGCGCACGTCAAGTTTTTGAGACAGTTTCGTAGTTGATTTCGGTTACGCGGCCGCGGCCGCGGGTTCGTGGTCGCGGGCTTGGTGGTCTGCGAG
>NZ_JAXCID010000084.1:0-5404 GCF_035985125.1 Arthrobacter sp. CG_A4
CCAGGGTCGCCGTGGACGATTTTCCGCGGGTCAGCGCCTCCAAGGCCTCACGATCCCCGTCACGCAGTTCCAGTGCCTTTGCCAAATAAACCATGTGTCAAGTCTGACAAGAAATCAGACCCAAAGGAAGCACCGACATGCTACGCTAGCGCCGTCCGGTCGGCATCTGCCGGGCCTACGACAGCTCCGCCCCGGCATGGAATGCCGGGGCGGAGGCTTGTACTGCGGAGCTTCGTGCTACTGGAGCCGTTGATCCCGGGAGCCGTTGATCCCGTGAGCCGGGGCTCAGCGCGTGGAGAGGGCCCCTGCCACCAGGAAGGCCATCTCCAGGGACTGCATGTGGTTCAGACGCGGGTCGCAGACGGATTCGTAGCGGTCCAGGAAGGCTTCCTGATCCACCGGATCGGCGCCGCCGAGGCATTCAGCTACGTCGTCACCGGTCATCTCCACGTGCAGGCCGCCCGGGACTGTGCCGAGGGCATGATGGACCTCGAAGAAACCGCGCACCTCGTCGATGACGTCGTCGAAATTGCGGGTCTTGTAGCCGTTGGGCGAGGTGACCGTGTTGCCGTGCATGGGGTCTGTGACCCAGAGTACCTGGGCGCCGGAGGCGGTGACGCGTTCCACGATCGGGGGCAGTTTCTCACGGATATTGGTGGCGCCCATCCGGGTGATGAAGGTCAGGCGGCCGGGCTCGCGGTCCGGATCGAGTTTGTCGATCAGGCGCAGGGCATCGTCGCCGCTGGTGGACGGGCCGAGCTTCACACCGATGGGGTTGCGCACGCGGGAAAGGAAGTCGACGTGGGCGTGGTCCAGTTCGCGGGTGCGCTCCCCGATCCAGAGGAAGTGCGCGGAGGTGTCATAGGGGAAGCCCGTGCGCGAATCAATGCGGGTCAGGGCGCGTTCGTAGTCGAGAAGCAGCGCCTCATGGCTGGCATAGAACTCCACCCGCTTGAGCGCCTCGAAGTCCGCTCCGCAGGAGGCCATGAACTTGATGGCGCGGTCGATGTCCCGCGCCAGCGACTCGTAGCGCGCGTGGGCGGGGTTTTCCGTGAAGCCCTTGTTCCACTGGTGCACGAGGCGCAGGTCCGCGAAGCCGCCCTGGGTGAAGGCCCGGATCAGGTTCAGCGTGGAAGCCGAGGTGTGGTAGGCCTTGAGCATCCGGCCGGCGTCGTGCGCGCGGGATGCGGGGGTGAAGTCGTAGCCGTTGACGATGTCGCCGCGGTAAGCCGGAAGCGTGACGCCCTCGCGGGTCTCGTCGTTGGAGGAACGGGGCTTGGCGAACTGGCCTGCCATCCGGCCCATTTTGATGACCGGCATGGCCGCGCCGTAGGTAAGGACCACGGCCATCTGGAGTATGGTGCGGACCCGGGCGCTGATCTTGTCGGCGGTGGCGGCCTCGAAGGTTTCCGCGCAGTCGCCGCCCTGGAGCAGGAACGCCTTTCCCTGCGCCGCGGCCGCGAGCCGTTCGCGAAGGATGTCCACTTCGCCGGCGAAGACGAGCGGCGGCAGGACGGAAAGCTCCTTGACCGAGGCGTCAAAGACGCCCTTGTCCGACCACGTCGGCTGCTGGGAGGCCGTCAGATCCCGCCAGTGGTCCAGGCCGGGATAGTCGGCGGCACCACTCTGGGCGGTGCTGGTCAGGGCGGAGCCCGACAGCGGTGCACCGTTCAGGGTGGCACCGTTCAGGGTGGCACCGTCCAGGGCGGAACTGTTCAGGGTAGAACTTTTCAGGGGGAAGGCCGAAGGCGCAGATAGCTCAGTCACCTTCTAAGGATAGTTGCACGGCACCGATCAGCGGAGCCGGTCTGTCATTGACAGTGCCCACACCGTCACACGGAATACTCACACACTTCCGGGTGCCGCCGGGCCGCCTGCGGCGGCGCCGTCGTCGGGCTGCTCCGTTGCCTTCCCGGCAAGCGGTTTCTCCGCGAGCGCCTTGCCCGCGAGCCGGAGTTTTACCACCGCGGCGTACTCGTCGACGTATTCCTGGCCGGAAAGCCGCATCAGCTCGTACATGATCTCGTCGGTCACGGAACGCTGGATCAGCCGGTCATCCTCCATGCCGTAGTACCGGCTGAAGTCGAGTGGTTCGCCGAAGATCATCCCGATGCGCCGGATATTGGGCATCCTCTTGCCGATCGGCTGGACCTTGTCGGTGCCGATCATAGCCACCGGAATGACCGGCACACGGGCCTGCAGGACGAGCCTGGCCACGCCCACCTTGCCGCGGTACAGCCGGGCGTCCGGACTGCGGGTACCCTCGGGGTAGATGCCCAGCAGCGAGCCGTTCCTGAGCACGTCCATACCGGCGTCGAGGGACAGCGCAGAGGCGGCTCCCCCGGACCTGTCCATCGGCAGCTGGTTGGTCAACCGGAAGAAGGCGGCGGTCAGCTTGCCCTTGATGCCGGTGCCGGTGAAGTATTCCGATTTCGCCAGGAACACCACGGGACGGGGCACCATAAGGGGCATAAAAATGGAATCCGAGAAAGAAAGATGGTTCGAGGCGATGATGGCTGCGCCCTCGGCGGGCACGTTGTCCAGACCCTTGACCCAAGGCCGGAACAACGTCTTGAGCACCGGGCCCAGAACGAACGTCTTCATGAACCAATAAAACACGTGGTGTACCCCTCCGGAAAGCGTCCGGCCGGCCCGCCGTCGGGTCCCGCCAGGACTTCATTGACACCCTACTCTAGTGAGTTTTGTCCCGAACAGTGACACGATGGGCACATGACCGGAAGCAGCACTCCCCTGGCGCCCGCGGCGTTCAGTTACCCCGGCCACGGCGGCAACGCGGGCGTCGGCGTAGCGATCTGTCACGGTTTCACCGGCAGCCCCCTCAGCGTCCTTCCCTGGGCAGAGCACCTGGCCGCCCAGGGTTTCGCCGTGTCCGTCCCGCTGCTGCCGGGCCACGGCACCGACTGGCGTGACCTGGCCCGCCACGGCTGGCAGGACTGGTATAACGCCTTCGAGGCCGCATACCTTGAGCTGGCCGCCGGAACCCGGGACTGCTTCGTCGCCGGCCTGTCGATGGGCGGTGCCATAGCCCTGCGCACGGCCGCCCGCCAGCGCGTCGCCGGTGTTGCCGTGGTCAATCCGGGGCTGAGCTTCTACGACCGCCGGGTCCGGGTCATCGGACTGCTTAAGTACCTCCAGCGGACCACTGCTCCGGCCCAGGAACCGAACCCGACGGCGTTGGCCACCTGGGACGGCGATTACTCCCGGACGCCGCTGGAGTCCGTCCACCAGCTCAGCCGGCTGTTTAAGGTGACCATCCGGGAACTGCCCGCGGTCAAGGCCCCGGCCCTCGTCTTCAAATCCGACTCCGATACCGTGGTGCCGCCGACTTCACTTGAGCTGCTTCGGAAGCGGCTCGGGTCGCGGGAGCTCGACGTCGTCCGGCTGCCGGACAGCGGTCATGTGGCCACGCTCGACGTCGATGCGCCCCTGATTTTCGCGGAATCCACCCGCTTCTTCATGCAGCACGCCGCGTCCGCGCCGCCGTCCCTTTCGGCTGCCGCGCTTTCGTCCGCCGCGCTGCCGCTTTCCCGAGCCACGGAGACCCCATGAGCATTCCCCTGGACCATTCCCCGTTCAGCAGCCCATTCACCGGAACCGGCCCCCGGACCGGTGTTGTGGTGTCCCATGGCTTCACCGGCAGCCCGCATGGTGTCCGGGACTGGGCAACGTCCCTGTCCGGGGCGGGCTACGCGGTGCGGATGCCGTTACTGCCGGGCCACGGGACCAGCTGGCAGGAATTGTCCCGGACCCGTTGGCCGGACTGGCACGCCGCCCTCGACGCCGCCTATCTGGAACTCGCCGAAGACTGCGAACACGTCTTCGTCGCCGGTCTGTCGATGGGCGGGGCCCTGGCCCTGCGGATTGCCGCCACCCGGCCCGTCGCCGGAGCCGTGCTGGTGAACCCGGGACTCGTCGTCGACGACCCGCGTGCCCCGCTCGCCGGCATCCTCAAATTTGTCCTCAAGAGCACTCCTGCCATCGCCAACGACATCCTCAAGGCCGGCACGGACGAAGGTGCCTATCCCCGGACCCCGGTGGGCGCCGCCCATGAGCTGAACAAAATGTTCAAGGACACCGTGCGGCTGTTGCCCCGGGTCACGGCCCCCGTCCGGGTCTACCGCTCCGCGGTGGACCATGTGGTCTCCGACTCGAGCATGACGGCGCTGCGGCGCGGGCTGACGAACGCCCCCCTTGAGGTGATTCGGCTGGAAAACAGCTACCACGTGGCTACCATGGACAACGACGCGCCCGAGATCTTCCGCGGCACCGCCGAGTTCATCCGGTCAGCAGTTGCCGGACGCACGCCGGACGCCGCCCACGCTAGCCAAAAGGACACGGCAGATGACTAAACCGGATCCCAACTCCCCTGACCCCGATTCGTCGGACTCCGATCCATCGCACACCGATTCATCGGACACCCCGTCGGACCAGGCCAATGCTGTCTGGCTGGATCTTGTCGCGCGGCTGGAAGGCAAGGATCCGGCCGGCGTCCCCGGGTTACCTGAGGGTGCCGGAGGTGCCGGGGGTGCCGGAGGTGCCGGGGGTGCTTCGGCGGCCAGGCCGTTTAGCGATTTCGATCCTCTGGGGCTCTCCGTCGCCGCACCCATAGAGCTCTCCGCCCGGGAACGGCTCGGCGGGACACCGGACACGGCCAACGGGGCAGACGGCGGGGCCACAGACGGGGCCGGGGACAGCGCCCGCCCGGGGTATCCGGCGAGCCCCCGGGATTATGCGGCAGACGGCGACGATCCCTTTGCCCCGGACCGCTTCGTGCCGGAGGAACCGCCCAGCCTCGCCGGCGCCGACCCGATGACCGTGCTGGCCTGGCTCGGCGCGGTGGGTGGCCCGATCGCGCTCATCCTGTCCACGATGTTCTGGCGCTCCGCACCCCTGCTGGCGATCCTGGGCCTGGTAGCCGCCTTTGCGGCCTCGGTGGTCTTTTTGATCATGAAACTTCCGGGCGAGAAAGACGACCACGACGACGGCGCCCGCGTCTAGGCGCTGCACCGGCAGGTTTGCTGCACCGGCTGGCCGGAATAGTTGCCCCGCCGCGCCGCGCCGTGCCGCTGACTCAGCCGTGACAGCCCAATTTCGGGTTTTCGCTAATTCGTCGGGGGGCGGGCTGGACCAGGTCCTTAACTCGCCGGGGGACATGCCCATTCTTCGCACCCGCGACTGGGCAGAAGGTGACTATGTCCATCCGCTGGCCCCGGCTCGGGGCATGTCCCTTTGGGCGGTTGTCCAGTCCAGCGGCCACGCGCCCGGACCCCCGACGAACCAACGAAAAAGGGCTCTCCTGACAGAAGTGTGGGTCAGGGATTGTGTGCTAAGGGGCATGGGTAACCCGATAGATTTGGGAGTTCCTACACAACCAATCTTCGGA
>NZ_JAXCID010000085.1:0-5294 GCF_035985125.1 Arthrobacter sp. CG_A4
CGAAGATTGGTTGTGTAGGAACTCCCAAATCTATCGGGTTACCCATGCCCCTTAGCACACAATCCCTGACCCACACTTCTGTCAGGAGAGCCCATTATCGGCATGTGAAAATCCTCGGAAAGCCGGGTAGGCGTGTCTAGACAGTTATGCGGTCCGGGGCTATCTTCTTGGCATCGTTATAACTCGTTCGGCAGTTCTGCAATCTGATGATTCACGAGGACAATCCAGTCCGTGATTTCCAGGTAAAACTCCGGACCGTCCAAAGCTGTTTAGCATCACATTTGTCACTCAGAAGGAGAAGGGCTTTCTCGGTGTGACTGTGAGCCGGAGGCCGGCGTTTCGTCCGAGCAGTTCTTTGAAGAAGTCTGGGACATCGATGCGTCCGCGCCAGCAGTTGGGGGTGGCATCGGTGTCCGTCAGGAGATCTGTTTCCTGCGGGTTCCAGTCCCTGATGGCGGTGGGGATAGTGCTGTTCCAGGCCGCCCAGGCCCGGGGCAGGCTCCGGCCACTGGCGGGAGGTTCGATGTCAACGAGAAGGGTGTCCTGCCAGTCCTCCGTCTGTTCCATATGGTCGTCAAAGAAGAACCTGCCCCGTTTTTCCTGGATGGACATCAAGCGCAATTTGAGCGCGTGACGCAGAGTGGGTACTTCCTTGCCCCCCACGCGCGGACGGGGGGCCTTCGAGGAGAGGAAAGCGGTGAGCAGCGGCATGGGTGAATCAATCGGGTCGCCCTCCTTCCAGTGCTCAATCTGAACGGGACAGAAGTGAGCCGCGCTCTGTTCGTGGAGCAGGATGGGCAGTCCGCGGATGGCCAGGCCGACGTCCAGTTGGAACTCGACGTCGCTCGGGGCATCGCGGCCTACGGTGAAACCGACGAGCTCAGCCTGGATTTTGAGGTCGCCGAAGAGAAACCGCTGCAGGTTCTGGTATCCCTCTTCAGAATTCACTATTCCGTAACGGCCGCTGTGGCTGCGGTGGACTATGGCCAGGGGCGCACCCCTGACGGCAGCGTTGTCGATCTGGACGAGCCCGTCACTGCGGGCGCCAACGGCTTTCGAGGACAAACCGAACGCAACGTCATAGTCTTCAGGATTTGACCCGACCAGGCAGAACAGCTCATCCACGGGGAAACCGTCCGCTGGCATCTCGGTCCCGCTGAAGTCATCACGCGTCCGTGCGTGCCTCAGGGTTGTCGGTGTGAGGTAGTCATACATCCGGTCGGGGCCGAAGATGTCCGCACCGTGGATTCCTGTAGCGTCACGGATGCGCTCGAGCAGTCCATAGCCGACTGCGAAATTGATCCCGCCGTGGGGCGTCGCGTAGGTGAAAACCCTGGCGACGTACCTGGTTCCGGCGGCCGGGTCAATTTCGCCGTCCTCGCCGGCCAGGTCTTCGGGAATGACGCGCTGCAGGAGTGAGCGGCAGATCAGGCCGCCCATGGAGTGTGCCACGAGAAAGACCATTGGCGCGCCGGTCTTCTCCAGCACCAGCTTGACCAGGTCGAAAAGGTCCCGGGCTGCCTCCTCGAAGGAGAAACTCTCCGGGTCGTTCGAGAAAGTAGCCGCCGATTCATCGTAAAAGCGATGAATCCATACTGACGCCGGGTTGACGGTGCCGGTCTCCGCTCCTTGGAGGAACGCCCATTGGTCGCCATGGACGGGCACCTCGTACTTGTGGTCCGTGATCAGCCGCAGCATGGGGGACTCAAACTGATGGAATTTAGCCCTGCCATTACTGTCGGCTCGGACATGGACGGACCCTTGGCTGAAGCCATAGAACGGATCGTCCACCGCACTGTTAATCGTGGACCCGTTCCCCGCAAACCCGCGAACGTAAATTACCGGAAGCCTGCCATCATCGCCGGGATTGCCCATGCCGTCGCCCTCTCCAAAAAAACTCACTGCTCTCCGGATATAAACCGGCTGCACGCGTGTGGGGAATCAAAGCACCTTGGCCGTTACCGGGGTGTTACTGGCCGGATCAGCAAATGCCATGGGCTCGCATTGCCGACTCACGATAACGCGGCAATAACGGCACCGCGGCTCTACTTGAACCGGAAGCCCGGGCGCCAATGCGGCCCTGCATGCGCAGCGAATCGGCGGCCAAGGGGACGACCCGTAGACGAGGAGACGTTCGATGACGTGGTTTGGTTGGGAGAGCTTGGGCGGCGTTTTGACGACAGGCCCGAGCGTATCGTCGTGGGCCCCGGGCCGGCTGGATACGTTTGTCCGCGGCACTGACTCAGCCCTCTGGCATAAGTGGTTCCAGAACGGGTGGTCCGGCTGGGAAAGTCTGGGCGGAGTGCTGACGAGTGCTCCCGGGGCGGCATCGTGGGGCAACGGCAGGATCGATGTCTTCGCACGCGGCACAGACTCCGCACTGTGGCATAAGTGGTTCCAGAACGGGTGGTCCGGTTGGGAATCCCTGGGCGGCGTCCTCACGTCAGCGCCGTCAGTGTCGAGTTGGGCCGCCGGCCGCCTCGACGTCTTTGTGCGCGGCACGGACTCGGCGCTGTGGCATAAGTGGTTCCAGGACGGGTGGTCCGGCTGGGAAAGTCTGGGCGGCGTACTCACCTCCGCACCCTCCGCCGTTTCGTGGGGCAACGGCCGGATTGACGTCTTCGCTGTAGGAACTGACGCGGCGCTGTGGCATAAGTGGTTCCAGAACGGGTGGTCCGGCTGGGAATCCCTGGGCGGCGTACTCACCTCCGCCCCGTCCGTTTCCAGCTGGGCCTCCGGGCGTCTGGATGTGTTTGGCGTCGGCACCGACTCGGCCCTGTGGCATAAGTGGTTCCAGAACGGGTGGTCCGGCTGGGAATCCCTGGGCGGCACACTTATCAGCGAACCAGGCGCCGCGTCCTGGAGCCCAAACCGGATCGACATCTTCGGAGCAGGAACAGACAGTGCCATGTGGCACAGATGGTGGTCACTGCGCCCGACAGTGCGGCTTCACGCCAAGGTTCTTACCGCCCCGACCGTTGCGGTGGACACCGCCGTGCAACGGATGCGGGAAGTCTACGCAACGGCCGGGATCGGCGTCGAACTGGTGTCCACCGAGAACCTTAATCTGCCCGCCCTCAACGACGTTGACGTCGGGAGCTGCGTTCTCGGTCAAACAAGCGCCGAGCAGAACCAGCTCTTCGCCAACCGCAACAACGCAGGCAACAACGACGTCGTTGTCTACTTCGTCCGTTCCACCGTTCCCCCGTTCAATGGTTGTGCAGCATTTCCCTCCGGCCAGCCAGGTGCAGTCATAGCGCAGGGCGCCACGCAATGGACCCTGGGCCATGAGGTGGGGCACGTCCTGGATCTGCGCCACGTCAACGACAACGACAGGCTGATGACGGGAAACGGCACCGGCAACATCACCAATCCCCCGCCGGATCTGATCAATACCGAGGTCACTTCCATGATCAACAGCACCTTCACGCAGGACCTATAGGAGCCACCATGAGCGTATCGATGAAGGCCGTACTTGAAGTCCTTGAACCTGACGAGCCCAACTACGACAAAGCCGCAGCACTGGGGCCCGAGGCACTCCCGCACCTGCAGGCGCTCGTTGAAGGTGATGATCCCATGCTGGCCGCCAAGGCCGCCTTCGCGGCCAGTCTCCTTGAGGGCGGCCAGGGCCAGGATGTTGTTGCGGCCGCAGCACGCAGCGAAACTGCGAGCATACGCGTAGCAGCCGCTGCGGCTGCCAGAAACCTTCCGGCTGAGTCAGCATCCACCGTACTTACCGTTCTCGTTGACGACGACGATCCGGGCGTCCGCAAGGTAGCCGCATCCTCGGTTCCGTCAGATGCGCCACCACAGCTCGCCGCGAAGGTCGCGTCCCGGCCAGGCCAGGCGGCAGGCGCCGGCGGCACGGGACTTCAGGAGAAAACAGGGGAAACCCCGCGCACTCCCCCAACGGGAACCGGCGCCACGATGCCAGGGGAAGGACAGACCCGGATGCCGAGTGAGAAGCCGGCACCCGGGCTCATGCCCGGGGAGAGCCCCTGACAGGCCAGCCACGATGAAACCAGCCCTTTCAAGGAGTGAGTAATGATTGCAGAAACCGCCCGCCCGCACTGCGACCTCAAACCGCAATCCCGCCCGGTGCTCCGGCCAGACCTATCGCCTCGCCGGGAACGTCTCATACGCATGTTGCGGCTCAAATGGGTCAACGGCACCGTGCTGCACTACTGGTTTCTTGAAGGACCCGGGCCGCAGAAGGATGCCGTACGGAACGCCTTCCAGGAATGGAAGGATCTGGGCATAGGTCTGGAATTCGCCCAGGTGGCGGACCGAAGTGAAGCCGAAGTGCGTATCGCCTTTGACCAAGCGGACGGCTCATGGTCATACGTCGGACGCGATATACTCAGCATCAGCGCCACCGAACCCACCATGAACTTCGGCTGGGACCTCACCGACGACTACGGCCGGACCACGGCGCTGCACGAAATCGGACACACCCTGGGCATGCCGCATGAGCATCAGAATCCGTTCGCCGGCATCGTCTGGGATGAGCCCAAGGTCTACGAATATTTCGGCGGCGCACCAAACCACTGGCCGCCGGACCAGACACTGCACAATGTGTTGCGGAAGATCGATGCCAGCGAAGTCGAAGGGTCCAGCTGGGACCCGGACTCCGTCATGGAGTATTGGTTCCCGGCGGGACTGATCAAGGAACCCGCACGTTTCCAGGCCGGCCTCAATCCCCCGGGCGGACTCTCAGACGCAGACAAAGAATGGGTACTGAAATTCTTCCCACCACTGGCGCCCTTAGTTCCGCGCCTGAAGCCATTCCAGTCCGTTCCCCTTTCCTTGGCCCCCGGAGGCCAGGCCGACTTCTCGCTCCAGCTAGAGGCCTCTCGCGAGTACGAGATCGCCACGTTCGGAACAGCTGACACCGTTCTGGTGCTGTTCGAGGAAGTTGACGGTGAACTGCGCTTTGTGGCCGGCGACGATGACAGCGGCGAAGCCCGCAACTCCCGCATCTCAGCCAAGCTCTTCCAGGGCCGACACTACGTGGCACGAGTGAGGCTGTACTGGGCCGGCGAATCGGGGCAAACAGCCATCATGTGCTGGTAGAAAACCACACAGTTGGGTGCGCTCCTAGCAAGGCCAACACCGATTCAGCCTCTAATCATTGCTTCAAAGTGCCGAACCGGGGTGCGAAGTAACCACCATGCAGCCCTGCTCCACCGTCGTGTGGCCAATTGCTCCACACCGCGGCCCAGCCCGCCCATGAAGCTTGACAGCAACGCAGGGACCAGCCGGGTGCAACATGACCCACCAAGGGAATCCTTTTC
>NZ_JAXCID010000086.1:0-5243 GCF_035985125.1 Arthrobacter sp. CG_A4
GCGGCGAGGGAGAACATCAGCGAACCGGCAGCGGCAACGCTCAGGAAAGTCTTAGTTGACGTACGCATGGGGGTACTCCTTGAAATCGGTGGGGGGTGTCCGGTCCCGCGGATGGTTCCTGCCGAGTGTCTCGGACGGGGCCGGTGCTTGTCTGTCAGGAGTACTTCGACAGCACACCGGCTACGGATGGGTGCCACCGTGTTCGTGACCAATCCGTGACCTCACGTCCCGGACCGGGGCATCCAGGATCCTGCCCGTAGCCGTCATCGCCGACCGGTCTGTGTCCCGATCAGTACCTCCGAGATCCCGCTCTTCGTCGGCGTCGTAACCGGCCGCCCGGTCGGCAAGGAGCTCGGCGTCGCCGTTCCCGCCCTGCCGACGGCGTCGCAGGAGGTCCGCATCGCCGGTGGCTCCAGGCCCACGCTGGAAACTCTCCGCACCTCGGCGCCAACGGATATCTCGCCCCGGTGATCTAGGAGCTCGGTGAGCTGCGATCCCACCACGGCTGTGAGGAGGCCCGGCCGAGGGGTGCTGAATGGCATCTGCCGCCGGTTCCGTACCCAGCGGGGCCGGCCACAGGACCCAGGTGACATGGAAGATGACCATTGAGAACAAAGGGATCGGCACGGTCTTCGCCTCGTTCATGAACACGGACAAAAATGGTCGGCTCCGACTTGGAGAAGGGCCTGGCGTCGCTCGCGGACGCCGTCTCACAGCGAAAGCCTTGAGCAGGACTCCGGCTGGCATGCCGCAACTGGGGTGGACCCCCGGCAATCTCGCCTCGTCTTTCACCTCGAAGCGAAACAACCGGCGCGCTGAGGGCACTCACCGACGAATGGAGTAGGGACCAGTCCCTGCCACTGTGTCTGACCGGGCCAGTGCGCGCGCCCGATGGGTTGATGTCCGCTTGGCGCCTGGGTCTGGGGTCGAAGATTAACATGCCCGTGGCTCTACTTGAATCGGCCCGCCGGGCCTAAGGTTGGGCGTGAGGAACCGTCGACAGGAGCGCCACCATGATTACCCTGCAGATCGAACACCTGGTCCGGGACTTCCGAATGTGGAGGAGGGCCTTCGACAGTGACCCGCTGAACCGCGCAGCCTCGGGGGTGCGGTCTTACCGGATCTCGCGGCCGCTCGACCAGGAGGACTACGTGATGCTGGAGATGGATTTCGATACGCAGGAGGCCGCCGTGGATTTCCTGGCCCGGCTGCAGAACCAGACGTGGAAAACCGGTGTGACGGCGCCGTCCCTGGTCGGAGAGCCATCGACCCGGATAATTGAGACGGTCGCGATCGAGACGGTGGCCGATCCCTAACCCTCTCCAACCCCGGCACTTCGCTGTCGAGTCGTTCTCCTCGGATCCCGCGGGACAGGGTGCCCCGTCACAGGGTTCAGGCGCGGCGTGGGTGGTTTCCACGGGCTCTTGACTCTCCTCGCCGGACGCCTACGATGGTGCGCATCAACACCTTCGAAGAGCAGATTCGTGATGCTTTCGCTGATGTTGAGTATGTGATGATCGTGGGAGTTTGGACCTGAGGCCGGCACGACGTGACCGGGTTCGCCGACTTGATCGCGGACGGTATTGCGTGACGGGTGGCGGCTGGCCATTGCTTCCAGGAACCGGATCAACGCCGATCAAGAGGGAGAAAAAAATCATGCTGAAGGAACTCGACATCATCGCAGTCCTCCCCGTGAAGGACATGGCGAGGGCGAGAGATTTCTACCGGGACGTGCTGGGCCTGGAGCCCTCGGACGCCATGGACGAGGAGAACCTGCTCTACCGCTGCGCGAACGGGACCGCCGTCATGCTTTACCAGACTGACAATGCGGGCACCGCGAAAAACACCCAGATGGGCTGGTGGACGGGCAACATCGAGGCCGAGGTCGAGGAGCTGCGGAGCCGTGGCGTCGTCTTCGAGGAGTACGACTTTCCTGGACTGAAGACTGAAAACGGCATCGCGGCCACCCCGGTGGGGAAGGCTGCCTGGTTCACAGATAGCGAGGGAAACATTCTCAACATCTTCCAGCGCCAGTAGCCCTGCCGTCCCGTTAATGTCAGCCCCGGCCACCACAGATCGGTCGGGATGACGACAGCCTGCCCGATTGTAGGCCGGCTGGCCGAAGCCCGCCGTCCCTGCCCGGACCTTCGCCGCGGTCTGGCCCTGAGTGCGCGGGCCCGGCTGCAGGTCCCGCGTTACATAAGCGGCTCAGCTGAGGTTAGTCCAGGGGCAGCGTTATGGTGACACAGGTGCCTGTGGCGGTGGACGAATCAATGATCATCTCTCCGCCCGCAAGGCCTACTGCCAGGCGCATGAGCCGCAGCCCCATGCCGGAATGCCGGCCGATCATAGCTGCCGGCGCGTCGAAACCGCGGCCGTCGTCGGTCACTTTGAGCTGAACGGCGTGACTCACGCCGTGGGCGACGCAACCGAGCCGTACTGTCACGGCTGATGCTTCGGCGAATTTGTGGATATTGCTGAGGAGCTCCTGGGCCGCCCGGTACAGAAGCGTTGCGGATGGCCGGTCCACTTCCATCCCGTGGTGCGGGGTCTCCAGATGCACCGCGGTTCCGTGTTCGCGGAGGGGGAGAGTCAAACGGTTAATTGCGCCGGTCACTCCAAGGGTATGGAAATCGATCGGGTGGGTATCAGTGAGGACGCCACGTACGGCGACGACTTCATCGCTTAGCAGTGATTTCATATTCTTACTGTGCGCTCGTGTCCTTGGCATTTTCTTATGCCGCGCCGCTGACTACGCATCTGGACGACGGCCCATAGTGCCGGAGGTCAGGTGCAGACTGCGGTGACGGCGTGAACCTGCCGGTCCGCGTCTTTGTATGCGGCAGTGCTTTTGCCGTTCACATCGATGCCGGTTCCGTCCCCCGGGGCCAGTGCCGGGCCGGCACAACGGTTGCCGGTTCAGGCTGGCGTTGCCGGGCCCGACGCGTCCTTGGGGGTGTCAGACATGGGCCTTGCCGATGCTGCGGGGGCAGGTCGTTCAGCGCCGCTCGATGGTGAAGGCATCGGTGAAGCTGTACCCTTCGGCCGGGACGAATCGGGCGGAGAGCCGGTCCGCAGTGGCCATCACATCGAGGGTGCCCAGGGCAGGATTGCGGTTCTTACCGGACACCGCTGCGAAGTACCGGGCCTCGGAGTCCTTGGCCTGTACATCGCGAAGCGCCCTGCCGCCAGTTCCCGCGGTAGCAAACACGGTTCCGGCGCCCCGCACCATGCTGGCGTCGGTGTCGGCGAGGCAGCTTGCCGAAAAAGCCTGGGGTACCAGATCAGGGCAGGAAGCGCCGGTCCCCAGTTGGTGAGTGCGCTGGTAGTGGTGCTCATGGCCGGACAGCACCAGGTCGACTTTCTTGGCCATCAGCATGTTGGTGAAGTCCTTGCCGGCCTGACACTGGTATCTGCCCATGCTCAGGCAGGGGGTGTGCATTCCGACGACGGTCCACGGAATCTTCGCCGCGGCGGCCCCGTCGATGGCATCGACGGTCCAGCGCCAGCGTTCGCTGTCTTTCGAATAGTCCAGGGGCTTTCCGTCCTTGAAGTCGATGCCCGGCGAGACCATGACAAAGCGCACGATGGGGTCCTTCTCGGGGAAGTCCGCATACCATTGCGTTCCGTAGTTCCCCTGGATGCCGGGGAGTTTGTTGGGCAGGCACCGGACGATGTTGTCGATGTCACCATCGTGTCCGTCGCTTTCGTGGTTGCCAGTGACTACTTGATAGGGAAATTCCTGGCCCAGCTTGCCTTTGACCATGTCGCAGAAACGCTGCTCAATGCCGGCCTTGTAGGTGAAGTCACCGAGGGCCAGATTCAGTTGCGGCCGAAGACCGGCAATGGTGTCCAGTACTTTCGTGGCGCCGTCGTCGACGCCGATGTCTCCCTGGGCCGTGAAGTGCACCGAGCCAACAGGCCCCGCCGGGGGGATGGGCGGCGGGCTTGGCGGCGGGCTTGGCGGCGGCGAAACGTAGTTCGCCGTCGGTTCGGGAGTTCCGGGCGTTGCCGGTGGACTGGGCGGAGGCTCTGGGGGACCCGGCTGGCATCCGGACATCAGCAGCACCAGGCACACAAAAACGGTAACGGCCAGGCCTCGCGGTCCTCGTTTCGCGGACGTCGGAACCACAATTCCTCCCGTGGGCAGCAGAGCACGGACAAGCGCCTGGTCTGAGGCTTAATTATCGCCGAACGCCCGGAATATGTAACCCCGGTCGCATGGCCAGTTTCCGGCGGCGGTGGGAAGGTCGTCAACGGGACGTATCTTCCGGTGGTGGTATGCGGTAGATGCTGCACGCCCACCGCCGCCGTCGCAGGCTAACGCCGCGCAGTGTGACAATGGCTACCAGCTGGCGGCATCGTTGCGGCCGCATTGCTGACTGCTGCATTGCCGGGCGGCCACGCGCCAAACCGGCTGGGGCGCGGACATGGAACGCTCGTCTTTCCAGATCGGGATCACCCTGGATCCGCACTCCGGACACGGCGGCTCGACGTGGGCGCGCCTTTGGGCTTTGTTCAAAATTTCCCCCCAGAAATCTTCCCCGACAGTGTATGGGTTTGGTCGAAACCCCAGAGAATCTAGCCGATCCGATCAATGTAGCCTTATATCCAGCGAATGTAACAACTTTAGCGGGCTTTGGAGCTGGAAGGGCAAGAATCGTCTGCGTGGATTCCGGGGCGGGTAGTATCGTCTAGCGGATCGGCCCGGAATTGAGGGTGCGGCCGCGCGGTAGCTGGGAACCCGTTCCAAGGGAATACCGGAGCGCTTCCAGGGGTTACATTTCCATCAGACAAGCACGCCAAAGAAAGAGAATCACTTAGGTGGCAACCGATTACGACGAAGTACGTTCCGATGTCAAGGAGTCTCAGGCTAGTTCCCTGGAGGCGCTTCAATCTGCAAACGCGCCGGATGCCCGCAGCGTCGTGCGAGATTTGGACGAGACTGATTCGTTGGACGACTCGATCGTCCCCGGCGGAGAATTTGTCGCCGAGGAGCTGATCGTTGAGGTTATCCCGCAGGCGGACGACGAATTCACATGCTACTCATGTTTTCTGGTCCGGCACAGGTCCCAAATAGCCCGCGAAAAGCACGGTCACGTCTACTGCGTCGAATGTGAAGGCTAGCCGCGCCAGATCCGCTTCGCACTAGGTGCGTGGGTCGGTTGTGGTTTGCCGGTTCCGCAGGTTTGCGTCGTGACGGCGCGGAGGCCGGGTCTCCTTTCTGGAAGGGGGCCCGGCCT
>NZ_JAXCID010000087.1:0-4995 GCF_035985125.1 Arthrobacter sp. CG_A4
CCCCGGCCGCACCGGCGGCCAACCTGGAAACCCCTACCCGGGGTGGGGCCAAAACAAGCGACTAACCCGGGGCCAAATCAACTTGCTATTCCCACATTTCGCCAGCCCACTTCTGGGCTGATGCAAGGATGTCATGTCGCGTAAGTCCGGGAACGCCATGAAGAAGTAGCAAGCCAAGAACGTCGCACCAAAGGAAAGTGTCCCCGGCCGCAGCACGAAGCCACCAAAAAACCCCCGAAGGGGCCTACATGTGCACAGCTCGTTCACACTCGGGGGCCTACAAGCCCCTGACGTGGGAAAACGTGCCCGAGGTGGGACTCGAGCCGGGTTCCAGGCCTTGCGAACACTGGGAACTCCCGGAAACATAAGGAATCCGGCCCGATCCGACCCCAGTACGACCCAGTCCGAAGTCCAGGGCGTGCACATTGTGCACACCCCCTTTTCTCCCCTTCGAAGGCCTCACACCAACTGCCAGCCGCACCTCGCATCGCGGGGGTGCGGCGATTCTTTGTTCTGAGACTGTTGATCCCGACGGAGGAGTCAACGCGTAGCGGCAATCGGGTCATGCCCGCGTCGTCGCGTGATTCCTGCTCAGGCCACGCGGCATTCTTGGTCCCTGGCCTATTCAAAGCACTCCTACCTCCCTTCAGCGCATTCATGGTCCGATTGGCCGACAGCCGCATGACCGGAGAGCGTACTCCGCTGGTGAAAGGTCCAGAAGGCCCCTGCCGGAACCGGGTAACTGGCGGGCATGTCGGCTGACTACGTGAAGTATCCGGCGTTCCGAAGTGCTTCCAGTCGCGGTTAACGGCTGAGGGCCCCGCAGCATCTGGCCACGGGACCCTCAATAATCCGTAACAGGGAACCTGTCAATAGGACTTACTCATCTAGGGAGGACAACCAGTCGACGCGATCGACCCATGGTGATGTACTTATTGTCCTTGACGTACATCATGTACGTCGTGCATGATGAACGTATGACTACTCCAACTAATGAGCGGCGCACTTTTGGCTTTGCCGATGCCCGAAAGTCCCTAAAGGCGATCCTTGATACAAGCGACCGCGGCGGCTTGTCAGTCGTCACGCGTGGGGGAAGTTCGGCTTCGGTGGTCAACACAGACCGGCTCCGTGCGTTTCTGGTGAGGAATACACCGGCGAATGTTCAGGTCGTGCCTGAGGACGGGGCATGGGCAATGTTTATTCCGGGTCTTCCCTTGGCAGCTGAGGGCACGACACTCGAGGAGGCGACCCTTGACCTGATCGATGCCCTCCGAGACTACGCCGAAGACTGGGAAGATCATTTGCGCACAGCACCGAACCACCACGGAAACTGGGCGCTGGTTCAGATCATCGATGCCTCCACTGATGAGCAGTTGGCGGAGTGGCTGACCGGCCGCACGCAGTGAGCCAAAAGTACCCACCCGCCACCAGAGATGACCACGAGTCCTTTTGCAAAATCGAAAAGTGGCAGCCTGTGCTGAACGCGCTGGGCCAGAAAGTCCGCCACCACGCCACCTATGAACTTGCGTTGCATGACGGGCGGATACTGCGGACACGAATTTCACGGCCCGTGGACAGGACAACCTATGGTGCTTCTCTTTGGGGTGCAATCCTCAAGGACCAACTAGAGGTCACCGTGGACGAATTCTGGGCATGTGTGAACGATGGCAGTCTGCCTGACCGGGGCATACCTGAGGTGCCACAGAACGCGTTGCCGTTGGAGTTGGTCATCCTGCTGACCAGAACGGCAAAGATCCCGGAGGAGGCCGTGGCCGCCATGACGAAAGAGGAGGCCGTGAAGGCCATGAAAGATTTCTGGACGGCCAGTACAGCAGACCCGAAACAACCTTAGACACTAGGCGGAGGCCACGGATCGGGAGGCCGCGGTCTCCCCTCGCGCCGGCCGTCCGAATCACCAGGACGTTAGCGTTGGCCCCGGCTCGCGAATTCGTCGTCCAGCTTGTACCTACGGGACTCGGTTTCCAGGATCGGCTCGACTTTGGCCGCACCTACCGACTGTCCGCGGCAGCTCAACTCATGGTCTGCTCCGGATCAGTTGCCATGTCATGCCGTCTCCCCCGCATTCCTGCATGAACAGGTGGCCGGTATCAGAGCGGAAATTCCGGACCGGCCGCAACCCTCGGTCGATCTAAAGAACACTCAGCAAATCATGTTGTCTGCGGACTTGGCCACCATGAAGTGGTGAACGGGAAACCCAACGGAAGGACGAACGAGGATGAGCACCCGGAAGAGACCCCACAAAGGGGCACGCGGTCCGCCGTAGTCGCCGCTTTCCTACACAACCGGATAGGGCGTTCCGGGACCCCACACACCCGGAACATCAGATCAGCGGCTAGAGTGTGCACACTGTCCACACGAAAAAAGCACAAAAAAGGCTCCTGACCTGCGGAAACACTGTGCCCGAGGTGGGACTCGAACCGGGTTCCTGCCCCTGCAAACACTAAACATGCGGCATCCGGGCCAGTCCGGCACCGGTACGGCCCAGTCCGTGACCCAAAGTGTGGACACTGTCCATACCCCCGATCCTCCCCACCAGGGCCTCCCCAAACTGCCGCACCCGAATTGACAGGGTGCGGCATCTCTCTGTACCTGCAATGTTGACCCGTCCGTCGGGTTCCACTAGGTGCGTGGGTCGGTAGCGGTTTGCCGGTTCCGCAGGTTTGCGTCGTGACGGCGCGGAGGCCGGGTCTCCTTTCTGGAAGGGGGCCCGGCCTCCTGGCATTTTCGCGATAGGAAGCCTGGAAGGCCCCTGTGGGGTGGGGTTCGGGTCCTGCCGCTTCGATCCCGTGGCCGCGTCCCCGGGGTGGTCAGGCGGTTTGGGTCCGGTAGCTGAAGAGTTTGAGCAGGTTGTGGCAGCCGGCGATCAGTTTCCATTCCCCGGATGCTTTCTCCAGCCCGCGTAAGAGGACGTGTTTGCCTTGCCGGGTGTTGATTTGTCCGAAGACCGGTTCGACGATGGCTTTGCGTCGGGCGTAGACGGCCTTACCCTTCTTCGTTTTCAGTTTCCGGGCCATCCGCTCGGCCAGGGTCGTGTTCGCCGGGATCCTGCCCCTGGGCGATACCGGGACGGGTTGGTGGTGTTTCATCCGCCGGGTGGAGATGAAGAACTCGGTGCCTCCGCCGGTTTCGAGGTCTTTGACGTGCTCCAGGTTCGCCGCCGAGCAGTACCCGGCATCGGCGCTCCACTTCGAGGGCATGGCCTCCAGGGTCTCCTGCACGTTCTTCACCATCGGGATCAGTTGCTGGATGTCTACCGGGGTGTTGTTCAGTTCGGTGGCAACAATGACCTGGTGATCTTTATCAACGACGGCCTGGACGTTGTAGCAGTAGTGGTAGGAACCGTCCGCGGTCTTCATGATCCTCGCGTCCGGGTCGGTGAAGTTGCGTTGCGCCGTCGGTTTCGGGACCGCCGCGTCCGCGGCGGCATCACCCTTCCCGGTCACGTCCTCGTCATCGTCCCCGCGGGACCGGGCTTTCTCCTGGGCCTCACGGCGGGCCTTGTCCGCGGCTTCGGCTTCGATGGAAGCCCGGGCCGTGGCCATCGCGGCGGCGCGCCGGGCCCGGTTGGCCAGCTCGGCGGGGAGTTCATCCCCGCGTTTGCCCGGCCCGAACCGGGCGTCCTCGGCCGCGTCCACGGTCTTCGCCTCCGCCATCAGGTCACTGACCTCCTCGGCCAGGACCTTCTGTTTTTCCGTCAACCGGGCGTAGGACATGGCTTTGTGCCGGGAGGCGTTGGCCCGGACCTTCGTCCCGTCCAGTGCGACATGGCCCAACGAGACCATGCCCGCGGCCCGGCAGAGTTCCAGGACCTGAAGGAACACGTTCCCCAGCGCCGCGAGGTGGCGTTCGCGGAACCGTCCGATCGACCGGAAGTCCGGGGCCTGCTGGGCCGACAGCCAACGGAACGCGACCACATCCGTGCACGCCCGCTCCAGTTCCCGCGAGGACCGCACCCCCACGCAATACCCGTACAGCACGATCCGCAGCATCAGACGCGGATCATACGGTGGCTGGCCCTTGGCCTTGGCATAGGAGGCATAGAACCGGGTCAGATCCAGTTCATCGTCCACAAGCTCGCCAACGAACCGGGCCAGATGGCCCTGGGGCAACCATTCCTCCAGCGACGGCGGGACCAGCATCACCGCATCGGGCTCGAACGCCTTGAAGCGTTTGTTGATCCCGCCGTTGGCATCCATGGGGACATCAGCCGGGAGCTCCACCCGCTCTACGAGTGATTCGTCAAAAAGGCCTTCACCGGCACCGGAATCCATACCCCAATTTTCCCAGAGACCCTGCCGAATCCCGGGAACCGGCCCGGCGATTTAAACCCAAAATCGAGAACCCGCCGCTACCCGACTAATGACCCACGCACCTAGCGGAAGCGGCCTGGTCATGCCCTCGCTCGTTGGGGACTCTGGGGCGAGCCCGCAGGACTCTCGGTCGCTAGTCTCTGCATATCGATTCCACCTCCCTTAACCCCCTTCCTGGTCCACATCGTCGGGAGCCGCATGACCTGGCTGCGTCCCGCAGAACTCACTCCCCGAGTACTCGCCAGAGCCATGCTGCAATCAGGAAATGATAGCTATGGCACTAACCTCGGCTGGCGGAACAGCGCAAGTCTTCGGGGCCCTCGCCCCAGAAGACGGAATCTGAGATTGGTCTACGATGGTTTCGTGGGTCAACGCCCAGGGCCCTCACTCACCGCATCAAGGCACAGAATGGGCAACCTTTTCTGGATGACATCGCTCGCAACGGGCCCAACCGATTTCCCTCGTCGCTTTGAAAGCCGGGAACACACCTACCAATTGACCGAAGGTCCATTATCGGGCTCTCCTGACAGAGATGTGGGTTCCGTTATCTCTGGTATGGGAGCTTGATGCTGACGGGTCCGCAGGCGAGCATGATCAGGGCGAGTGCGGCTTCGGGTGTGTGGAATCCGTAGGACCTGCGGGTCATCGTTCGGATCTTGTTGTT
>NZ_JAXCID010000088.1:0-3499 GCF_035985125.1 Arthrobacter sp. CG_A4
TGGAGATAGACATTGATGCTGTTCCTGATTCTCGCCCTACGCTTTTTGCGGAGTTGCTATGAGCCGCTGGCCTCAACTCACCCTGACACGTAGGGACGTCGGGCTGGGCCCCACCGACAGTTTGTATTGGGTTGCCTCACGGGCCTTTGCCCGCTCTGGCGCTGTGACACAGAACGGCACGGGCCGCGGCTTCCGGGTGCTGCGGGCCTCGTTCGCCACCCGGCTGCTGGCGGACGGCAATCCGCTGCCGGTGATCTCCGGAGCCCTCGGGCACCGGGGAATCACCTCGGCGAAACACTACCTCGCCGCCGACGACGAGCGCATGCGGGCATGTTGTCTCGACTTCGCTGGCATCGAGCCGAAAAGGGCACGGTCATGAGCGGCCTCCTCAGCGGCCTGGCCGCCCCGATGCAGTCGCTGCTTGAGGTCAAACACGCGACGGGGTTGCCCTACGTGACCTCCGAGTCGCATCTGCGCCATTTCGACCAAATGTGTGCCGAAAACTTCCCTGGCCAATCGAGCCTGACGAAGGAGATAGCGATGGCCTGGGCCGTCGCCCGGCCCACCGAGCACGTCAACGGTCAGCTGCGCCGGATCACGCCGATCCGGCAACTGGCCAAACACATGGGCGCGCTCGGGATGAGCGCCTATGTCATCCCGTCGGGCATTCCCGGCAAACAAATCCGTTACCGCCCACATATTTTCTCCCACGCGCAGCTGCGGTCCCTCTTCGACGTCGCCGACAACATCCAGGCCACCGGCTATGGCGGCAGACGGGAGGTGATCATCCCGGTGATCTTCCGGATAATCTACTGCCTGGGACTTCGGCCGAGTGAAGCCCGCACGCTGCACCGCAACGACGTGGACCTGGCCCGCGGAGCGGTGAGTATCCGGCAGTCCAAAGGACACAAGGACCGAATCGTGTTTCTGTCGCCCGACCTGCACGACTACTGCCGAAACTATGACGCCACGATCAGCGGGTTCCATCCGGATCGGACGCCGTTCTTCCCGAACCGTTCTGGAAGTTTCTATAGCGACTGCACAATCGACTACTGGTTCCAGCAGCTGTTGGCCGCCGCCGACCCGCCTGTCGTGTTCAGCCCGGGTTCGCCGCCGCGTGTTTACGACCTCCGCCACGCCCACGTCATCGAGAACATCAACCGGTGGGTCCTCGCCGGAAAGGACCCGGAAGCGTTGGTGGCCTACCTGAGTTTGCACCTCGGACACGCCAATACCGAGGACACCTGGTACTACTTCCACTTGGCCGCGGACTTCCACGTCGACCTGCGCCGGATCGCGAACACCGGAATCGAAGGCTCTTTGCTGGAGGCCTCTGATGGCCTCCGATGAGTTCTTCCACTTGGTCCGCTCCTGGCTGACCGTCCACCTGCCCCGGTCGCGCCGGCTCAGCCCCCACACCATCCGCTCCTACAGAACCGCGCTGAACGCCCTGCTCGACTACCTCCGCGAGTCGCAGCACCTTTCCCTGGCCGAGGTCAGCTTCGAGGCGATCAACCGCTCCACCATCACCGCCTTTCTCACCTGGCTGCTGGAGACCCGGAATCTCGGTGCTTCGTCCGCCAACCAGCGCCTGGCCGCGGTCAAGTCGTTCCTGTCCTACTGCGCCGGCGAGGACCCGGCGCTCGTGTCGATCTGGCTGGAAGTCGCCCAGGTCAAACCCGCCCGAACACCGACGCGGGCGCCAGACGGGTTAAGCATGCCCGCCGTCGACGCGCTGATCCGCGCCCCCGGACAGCACACCAGCCACGGGCGCCGGGACACCACCTTCATCCTGCTCACCTTCGATGCCGCCGCGCGGATCCAGGAGATCCTGGACCTGACGCCGGCGGATATCGACACCACGATCGGCGCTGCACGGGTGACACTCACCGGCAAAGGGCGCAAAAGCAGAACCGTCCCGCTGATGGACACCACCGCGCGGCATCTCGACCAGTACTTGGCCGAGTTCCATCCCGGCACGACGGAGGCGGCAGAGTCGTTGTTCTTCACTATCCGGGCAGGTCTCCGCCACCAGATGAGCCAGGACAACATCTCCTACCTGCTCAACAAACACGCCACCGCGGCACATCAACACTGTTCGGAGGTCCCGGAGAAGATCCACGCCCACCAGCTTCGGCACGCCCGCGCGATGCAGATGCTGCGCGCAGGCGTTCCCCTTCCCCACATCAAGGAATTCCTCGGCCACGCGAATATCTCGACCACGAGCATCTATGCGTCGGCCGACAACCAGATGGTCCGCGAAGCGATCCAGAGAGCAGGCAGCTCCACTCCCGACCTCGCGCCGCTCTGGACAGGAGGCGACGACCTCATCCTCCAACTCGCCGGGCTGAAATGATTATCCCGAGGAAATGGGCACTCAGGCCGCCACCGCACACGCCTCGCGGCCAGAACTCGGGATAACAGAATCCTCGGGATAGTCTTTCGGCGCCCGGACTCTGCCCGGTAATACCGCGGCCGAGTAGTGCGCCGCCATCTCGCGGTAGGCGTCATTGAGGACGATCTCTCCCTCGCGGGGATGGGAGATCACCCCGGTCTTCAGGTTGTCGGGCACCAGGCGCGGGACGCTGCCGCCGAAGAAGGCGAACATTCCCGCATGGGCGCGCAGCCACGACTCCTGCCGCATATCCAGGCTCGCTTCCACGAACGCATACCGGCTGAAGGGCAGGCAGGCGACGAACAAATACACCTTCGAGATCTCACCCGTGGTCGGATCCAGCAGCTGCATCGTGGGCCCGGACCAGTCGACCTCGATGCTGCGGCCGGCCTTATGACCAACCCGGGACGACGCCCCGGTCACGGCGGCGTGCTCGCCATAGAGCCGGCAGAACCGGTCATAACTCATCACCGCCTGCCCTGCGCGAGAAGACGCGTCGACATACTCCTGGTGCAGCAGCTTCAACGTCACCCCCACCCGCGCCAGCTCGGTGTGCACCCGAGGCCAGTCCGGCTGCGCAAAGACACTCTCACGGACGCCACGGCCGGGAAACAACGCCGCATACACCTCGGCCTCCGACAGCTCGGTAACGTCATCCCAACCGAGACCTGCCAGCTCCGCCGCATCGAGGACCGCCTGAATGCTGTGCCGGGAAATCCCATGAGCGGACTCAATTGCTCTTCGCGACAGGCTTTGATTACGCAGCTGCAACACCAGCTTCGCCTTGATCTTCCGTACCATTACCGGTACTCCTTCCACCATGTGTCCGTCACATGGTGGAAGGAGCTTTTCAGGCGGTGCTCAACCACACCAACAGTGGTGCTCAACCACACCAATCGCGCTACCGGACGATGGCGCTCACCCGCACCACAAGTGGAGCCCACAGAAGCCAATATTCACGAAGACCACAACGGGAAGCGGAAAGCCCGGTCAGTGTTCCGCGCCGAGCCCCTACGTGTCAGGGTGAGTTGAGGCCAGCGGCTCATAGCAACTCCGCAAAAAGCGTAGGGCGAGAATCAGGAACAGCATCAATGTCTATCTCCA
>NZ_JAXCID010000089.1:0-3335 GCF_035985125.1 Arthrobacter sp. CG_A4
TGTTATGCGTCGCAGTGTTTGGCGGTGTGGGCGTCTTTGGGCGTGACGAGAAGGGTTTTTTGCCGCGGGGTCTTGATTTAGTGTCGTCGGCGGCGTCAGGCTGACGATGACCGGATAGGACGAACGGTCCGGCGTGAGGTTCGAAGGTTCACGCCGGACCGTTCTGACGCGTAAAGGCCGCGCTGATGCTCACGGTAAATCATGAGGCTTTTTCTGTCGAGTCGGATCTGGTCGGCGGCCGGTTGGCGTGTCCGGGGTGCAAGGGGAGGCTGCGCCCGTGGGGCTGGGCGCGGGAACGGCTGATCCGCCACGGCACCGGGGCGCGGCGGTCCTTGGTGCGCCATCGTCCGCGCCGGGGACGATGCAGCGGATGCGCGGCCACGCACGTGCTGCTCGAAGCGGGCCTGGCTGCGCGCCGGGCCGATGCGGCCGCGGTGATCGCCGCCGCCATCGAGGCCAAGGCTGCCGACGGGACCGGCCACCGCCCGATTGCGGCCCGGCTGGGCCGGCCTGCCTCCACGGTGCGCGGCTGGCTGCGCGCATTCGCCGCTTCCGCCGGTCCGATCGCCGAAGGGTTCACCGCTCTGGCCCACCGTGACGGTGCGGACGCGGCCGGGCTCTGGCCTGCCCCGGCTCCCACTCCGGCCGGCCGGGCGCTGGCCGCGGTGGCGGCGTACGCAGGTGTGCTTGCGGCCCGGTTCGGCGTCGCCACCCTGGCGTGGCAGAGTGCCGGGCTCACCGCTGCGGGTCCGTTCTTCTTCAGCGCCGGCCGGTGGCAGGGCCGGGGCCAACACGAGGTGGCCCTTATGCCCGGCATCGCGGACGGCAAGGGTGGGAGGAGCGCCGGCTCATCGTGGCCGGGGCCATCGTTACCTGACCTTGTGGAGGATAGAGACCCATGACAGAATCCGAACCGCAGCGCGGGCCCCTGGCCCGCAGGGACCGGGCGGAGAAGACCGCGTTGTTCCGTTACCAGCTCATCCGCGAGGCCGCGGACAAGTCTTTGACCACCCGCCAGCGCGGGCCCCTGGTCCGTGCCCTGGCCGCCGCAGAGCACACCGGCCCGTCCGGGGAGATCGTGCGCTACTCGCGGGAGACCCTGGACCGGTGGATCAGCGCCTGGCAGCGCAAGGGATTCGACGGGCTCAAGCCGCGGGAAAGGGCCGCCGGCCCGGTGACCCCGGTAACAGTGCTGTCCCTGGCCGCGACGCTGAAGCTCGAGCGCCCCCACCGCACCGCGGCGCAGGTGCGCAGGATCATGGCCGAGACCCTCGGCGACGCGCCGTCCGAGTCCACGCTGCTGCGCCACTTCCGCACCCTGGAGATCCCCACCGGCACGCAGGCGCAAGCCACCGGCCGGTTCGAAGCGGCCCGGCCGAACGAGATCTGGGTCGGCGACGGGCTCCACGGGCCCCGGATCGGGGGCCGGAAGACCTACCTGTTCGCGTTCCTGGACGACCACTCACGCCTGGTGACCGCGGCCCGCTGGGCGTTCGCCGAAGACGCCGTGAGGCTCTCGGCCGCGCTGCGCCCGGCACTGCAGGCCCACGGAATCCCCGACGCCGTGTATGTTGACAACGGTTCAGCGTTTGTCGACGCGTCGCTGGCCAGGATCTGCGCCCGGCTGGGCATGAAGCTGATCCATTCCCGGCCCTACCGGCCCCAGGGCCGGGGAAAGATCGAGCGCTTCTTCAATACGGTGAGCTCCCAGTTCCTCTCCGAGATCACCGTGCTCCAGGCCCCGGTCCAGACCACCGTTCCGGGCACCGGACCGGTCGGGAACCCCGGGGAGGATCCCGACGGGACCGCAATCACCTCGCTGGAGGAACTGAACGCGCTGTTCATCTCCTGGGTGCAGATGGTCTACCACCGCGCTGTTCATTCCACCACCGCGATGACGCCGCTGGCCCGCTGGGACGCAGGCTGGGAAAACCGGCGCCCCGACCGCCGGGCCCCGGACGTGATCGCCGAAGCGTTCCGCTGGTCCGCGACGCGGAAAGTCACCAAGACCGCGACGGTGTCCCTGCAGGGCAACACCTACCAGGTCGACCCGGGCCTGGCCGGCACCCGCGTCGAGCTGGTCTATGACCCGTTCGACCTGACCGGGCCAGTCGCGGTCACCACGGCCGGCGGCGTCCCGGCCGGGGAAGCTGTCCTCCTGGAGATCCGCCGGCACGTCCACCCCAAGGCCGTCAACGCCGCCAAAGACGCCGACGCCGGCGCGAGGAACGCCGCCTCCGGGATTGACTACCTCCGCCTTCTCGAAACCCGCCACAAAACCGCGATGACCGGCGCCCCGATCAGCTACGACAAAATCACCACAACCGCCGCGACAACCACAACGGTTGCAAGCGCCGCGGCCCAGACCCCGGGAGGAACCCCGTGAGCATCGAGAACCTGCAAACGCACTACGGCTTTACCCGCATGCCCTTCGGCCGCTCCATCCCGCCCCAGGCCCTGCACCCCCACCCCGGGCACCGCGAAGCGATCGCCCGGATCCAGTGGTGCATCAGTCAACGCCAGATGGGCGTGATCACCGGGGAAGTAGGCGCCGGCAAGACCGTCGCCGTCCGCGCAGCACTGGCCCAGCTCGAGGCCTCCCGGCACCAGGTAATCTATATCGCGGACCCCACGATCGGCATGCGCGGAATCCAGTCCCAGATCGTGACCGCGCTCGGCGGGACCCCGGCGTTCTACTCCGGGGTCCTCGCGCACCAGACCGCATCCATGCTCGCCGGGGAACTGGACGAACGCGCCCGCCTGCCCGTCGTCGTCATCGACGAGGCCCACCTGCTGGGCAACACCGACCTGGAATCCCTGCGGATGCTCACCAACACCGAGATGGACACCGGCAGCCACTTCGCACTGCTACTCGTCGGCCAACCCACCCTGCGCCGCCGGCTCAAACTCGCGGTCCTGGCCGCCCTGGACCAACGGATCTCCACCAGATTCGCGATCACCGGCATGGACCAGGCCGCCACCGCCGACTACATCCGCCACCACCTCAAATTCGCCGGCAGATCCGACACCCTGTTCTCCGACGACGCCGTCGCCGCGATCCATCAGGCCGCCCGCGGATACCCCAGGGCCGTGAACAACCTCGCCGTCTCCGCCCTGATCGCAACCTACGCCGGAGACAAAGCCATCGTGGACCTCTCCGCAGCCCAGTCCGCGATCACCGAGAACAGCGAGTAAAACCAGCCGTCACCGATGACGGCCACCACGTCAACCCGACAACGAACGCCCCGCCGGAACCCGCCGGCGGGGCATTTCTATGCCCGGCCCGTCATCACCGGACGTGACGCCGCCACAGTCAAATAACGCGACGGGTAACA
>NZ_JAXCID010000090.1:0-2981 GCF_035985125.1 Arthrobacter sp. CG_A4
TCGTCACCCAATCCATGGGTGAGGTCGGCGTGTGCTGGGACAACGCCGTGGCGGAGAATTTCTTCTCGCATCTGAAGACGGAGATGTACCACCACTGAGTATTTGAGGCTTTGAGCACCACCCAATCGTGCGGTTCAGCACCACCGATCGTGCGGGAGAGCGCCAGTGGTGGTGTGGCTGGGAGCCACTGACGCCCTCCGTCATCGATTACGCGCTGGCCAGCGCGGTGTGCTCCCTCATGTTGTAGGTGCCCGTCTCGACCCAGATCGTGTTGTGGATGATCCGGTCCATGATCGCGTCGGCGTGAACACCGGAGCCGAGCCGCTGGTGCCAGTCCTTCTGCGAGTACTGGGTGCAGAACACCGTCGACGTTTCGCCGTAACGGCGTTCCATCAGCTCCAGCAGCATGGTCCGCATCGACTCCGCCGGCCGGTCCAGCAACCACTCGTCAATAACGAGCAATGTGAATGCGGCGTATTTGCGCAGGAACTTGCCGGCGCCGCCGGTGGTGTCCTGGGCGGCGACCCAGGCTTCCTCGAGGTCGGGCATGCGGACGTAGTGGGCGCGGATGCGGTGTTCGCAGGCGCGTTTGGCGATCGCGCATCCCAGATACGACTTCCCCGACCCGGTGAACCCCTGGAAGACAACGTTCTGTTGCCGGGCCACGAATGAGCAGGTGCCGAGCTGGGTCAGCACTTGCCGGTTCAGGCCGCGCTCGTCGAGCAGGTCGATGCGGCGCAAATCCGCGTTCGGATAACGCAGCCCCGCCCGCCGGATCAACCCGGCGACCTTGGAATGCATGAAGGTCGAGTAGGCGTCATCGACTACCAGCCTCACCCGCTCTTCGAACGTCAAACTGATCGACAGCGTCTCGTCCTGGGTATCGATCGCCTCGAGCAGCTCGCCCGCGTTCATCTCCCGGAGCTTGCGTTTGGTCTCCCCGTCCAGCGCGCTCAACGGGTCCCTCCGGCGTAGTAGGCGCCGCCGCGGACATAGCCGCCATCATCGCCCTCAGGCTCCTCCGAGACGTGGCCGGTCTTGTCCTGCCCAGTGTCGAGGATCGGCCGCAAATGGGCGTAGCGCGGGGAGCGGATCGGCCCGCGCAGCGCGAGCTGGCAGGCCGCTTCGACCCGGGCCGGGGAGAACTTACGCGATAGGCGCAGGACCGCCAACGCCGGGTCGAAGCCGGCCTCCTCGATGGCGGCTGCCTCGAAGATTTTGCCGATCACCGTCACCGTGGCCGGGCCCATCCGGGCTGCCCAGGCCTCGATCCGGGCCCGGTCCCAGGCCTGCCAGCTGCGTCCCTCGGGCAGGTCCGCGTCGTTGCTCTGATACTGATTCACCGTGCTTGCCGGCAGCAGCAGGTGGCTGGTCAGGCGCTCATCAGCCCGATAGACCTCCAGCATGGTGTCCGTGACGCGAAGGTCCACCAGGGCGCCGATGTGGCTGAAGGGGACGGAGTAGAAGTTCTTCGCCCAGACCACGTGAGCGTTCTTGTTCACCTTGCGCTTGTAGGACCACGTGCTGATCTCGAGCGGGGCTGCCGGCAGCGGTTGCAGCAGCGGTTTCTCCTCGGTGGTGAAGACGCTCAGCCGGGACCCGTCGCGTTTCTGGAACGGTTGCCGGTTATAGGCATCGATCTGCTCATAGACCCGGGTGCGCAACTGCGCCAGCGACGTAAACTGCTCATGCCGCAAGCCCGCGATGACCCAGGTCGCGACGTGGGAGACCGTGTTCTCGACGCTCGCCTTGTCTCGATTATCCCGAATTCGGGATAAGAAAGACTATCCCGAGGATTCTGTTATCCCGAGTCCTGCTCTGCGGGCGTGTGTGGTGGCGGCCTGAGAGGCGACTTCATCGGGATAATCGCGGCCCGCCTACGCTGGCTCATCTCTTTCGATTTCACTGGAGGTGAGCCGGAGATGAGTATTTCTATAGGCGAGTTGATCGTGCAGGCTGAAGCCGCAATGGGTCCGTTGGGCCATGCGCCGTCGACGAGGATGCAGTACCGGTGGGCGTGGTCCCAGTTCGCGAGGTTCTGTTCCCGCGACGCTGTCGATGAGTTCAGCGAGGAGGCCGTCGCCGCGTTTGTGGAGTTCGTCGCGGCGGAGCATCGGGACGCCCGGATGAAGCAGTGGAAACACAAGCTCCTGCGGAAGGCCGCCCTGGTGCTGTCAGAGGTGGCACGAACCGGGTCCTACCAATGGTGTCTGTCTCGCCCGGCGCATCCCAATGACGCGCTGGATGCTGTCTTCCGTCCGGTCCAGGAACAGTTCGAGCTCTGGTTGCAGGGCCAGTCGTTGGCCGCCGCGACCCAGAATTTGTATGCGACCGTGTCGCGCACCGCGCTGGCGTGGCTGCCCGACCGCGGCGTGAAGAATGTCCAGGCGCTGTCGGGTTCGGACGTGTCGGCGATGGTGGTGTTCTTGGGCAGCCGCTACCAGCCCGGGAGCATGAGGACGGTGGTGACGGCTTTGCGGGTGATGTGTCGATTCCTCGAGGAATCCGGCTACGGCACGGGCCTGTCGCGGGCGGTCCCGGCCCTGTTCGCCAGACGTGTGGCGTCGGTGGGCGTGCTTTCGGCGGGGGGTGTTGCCGCGCTGACCAACTCGCCCGACGTCACCACAGCGATGGGTTTGCGGGATCGGGCGCTGCTGCTGTTGGGCGCCCGGACGGGACTGCGGCCGGTGGACATCGCAGGGTTGCGGTTGCGGGATATCGACTGGCGGCACGCGCAGTTCGCTCTGACCCAGCACAAAACAGGATCGGTGGTGACGTTGCCGCTGCTGGCCGAGGTCGGTGAGGCGATCGCGGACTATCTCCTCAACGGCAGACCCGCCGGCGGCGATGACGACCATGTGTTCCTGCGCTCCCACGCCCCCTACGCGGAATTTGTCAAGGCGATTGAGGCCAGCGGGAGTTAGGCGGCTACTGCCGTAGCCATTCTGTTGGATGGGTTATTGATCCATGCCGCGTCGGGG
>NZ_JAXCID010000091.1:0-2949 GCF_035985125.1 Arthrobacter sp. CG_A4
GCCTTCTGGACGCCCCCCACCCACGCCGGGGCCAAGGCACGGCCCAAAACCCCCCCCCCCCGGGGGGGCCCCCCCCCCCCCCCCCCGGGCCCCCCCCCCCCCCCCCCCCCCCCCGACCATCCCGTGGTGACGACCGCTGGATCCACGAGCGCGCCGAGACCCAACCCCCGCTCCCGCGCCGCGGTGAGGGGCACCAGTACGACGTAAGCGCTCACGGCGACGAGCGCGGCCACCCTCGGCAGCCGACGACCCGCCGCGGTCGTGCGGGCGACGAACAGGTCGAAAACCGTGAAACCCACAAGACAGAACAGGCCCAAATAGCCGAAAGCGGTGAGCACCCCGTGCAGGACGTCCACCGGCCAGGTGTCACTTTCGACGATGGTCGGGACCGATGCGCCGGCCCGGCCCACGGCGAACGGCAGCACCCCGGACTCAGGGTGGGAGTCGTCGGAAATCACCCGCCAGCCAAGCACGTAACTGCCCTCGGCGAGGTCCGACGGCAGGGTGACCCGGACAGTCGCGTCCACCGCCTCTACGGGCACAGTGCGATGACCACCGCTGCCGTCGTAGAGCTGGAAGCCGTCGGGGACCAAGGAGACTGACTCGTCAAAGGCGAGTTCCACCGGGCTCGGCGTCTCGGCCACCACCGCGCCCTCGTCCGGCGTCGTGGACACCAGCTCGGCGTGCGCCCAGGCTGGGGCCGCAGGCACCACCAGCACCATGGTCAGCGCAGCGATCAACATCCCGAGGAGCCGCCGGACCAGGGGTCCCCGGGCTCGGGATTCCTGGTCCCGGGTCCCATGGGGCGTTCCTCTTGACATGATCGTCTCCTCGTCCTGGTTAGCAGTGCCGATGCGGGGCTAGCAACGCTCACCGCCGCCCGGCCTGGCGGCCGGGCGGCGGTGAGCGTTGCGGGAGGTGCTAGTTGCCCGTCGTGAAGTTCCAGGTGACGGGAGTCAGCAGGTTGCCAGCGGTGTCCTTGATTCCGCTGCTGAGGGTGACGGTGTACTGGGTGTTGGCCCGTAGCGTGCCGGTCGGGTTGAGCGTTGCCACCCTCGTGAGGCTGGAGTAGCTGACCACCGAGGTGACGGCGGCGCCTGTCGACGTGCGCTTGATGGTGAAGTTCGCGCTCGCCGCTGCCGTGCCCGGCAGACCGGTGACCGCCTCGCTGAAGGTTGCGGTGATGTTCGCCGTCCGGCTGACCCTGGTTGCGTTCACCGCCGGGGTCCGAGCCGTCACGACTGGTGCGGGACCGGTGATGAAGGTCCACGTCTTCGCGGCGAGCAGGTTGCCGGCCACGTCCGTGATAGCACTGCCCAGTGACAGTGTGTAGGTACTGTCACCGACCAACGGGGCGTCCGGTGTCAGCGTGGCGACCCGGGTTTTGGCGTTGTAAGTCACCTTCGAGCCAATAATCGCTGTGCCCAGCTTCAGGGTGAAGTTCGGCGTGCTGGCGGCGGTGGCGGGTAGGCCCGTAACCGCTTCGCTGAACGTCGCACTCATCGGGGTCCGCTTGTTGACCGTTCCCAGGCCGACGCCGGTGGCGCCGTCCACGGGGTTGGTTGTGGTGACCGTCGGGCTGGGTCCGGTGATGAAGCCCCAGCTCGTCGCCGCTAGCGATCCGCCCGACACGCTCTTGATGGCCGTGGTCAACGAGAGGGTGTAGGGCTTGTCAGCGGTAAGTGCCGCCGTCGGGACGAGGGTGGCCGTCTGCGTCGTCGTGTTGTAGGTCACCGACGCCGGAACGGCCGTGGTGCCCTGCTTCAACGTAAACGTGGTGTCGCTGACGCCGGTGACGGGTTCGTTGAACGTGACGCTTGGCTGAACATTGGCCGCCACCCCGGTGGCCCCGGATGCGGGGTCCTGCGCAGTAATCGTCGGCGTAGTGGGAGCGGTGAATATCGGTGCGGACACCGTGTTCCCCGCAGCGTTCCACGCCGTGACCCGGTAGGCGTACTCCCCGGTCCCCGCGGTGACGTCGGTGTAGGTGGTGACGTTTGCCAGTGTGGTGGCGAACTGCACGTACGCGCCCAGCGTTCCGTTGACTATTGGTGCCCGCTCGATCTTGTAGCCGATCTCGTTCTTTGCGTTACCCCAGGTCGTGGGATCGGTCATCGTCACCGGAGTGCCGTCGGTCCAGCTCAGCAGCACGTCACTCGTGGGTCGAGTGAAGCTCACCACCGACGCGTCGGGGAGCGTGCGGGGCGCGCTGACCGAGATGGGCCGCATCATGTCCATCTCCTCGTGGCTGAGGATGTGGCAGTGCCACACGTATTCCCAGCCGAAGTTGGTCATGTCGTTGCTGATCGGCGCGATCGGGTTGCCGTTGGTGTCGGTGTTGTTGAACCCGGTTTCGGACCCGTTCGGGCCGGTCGTCGAGCCCTTGGCGCCCAGCGGCATCATCGGGTTGAGTGCGGCCGTATGGTTTTGTGAGACAGGTTGTTAGGAGCCCTTTTTCGCATGACCGATCGTAAGAAGTACACGCAGCAGTTCAAGAATGATGCCGTGGAGTTGGTGATTTCCTCCGGCCGGCCGATCGCCCAGGTCTGTACCGATATCGGCGTCAACGTCGGTACGTTGGGGAACTGGGTGCGCACGTACCGCGCCGACCATCCGGAGCGGTTCACATCCGAGGAGAAAGCGCCGGTGCCCTGGGAAGAACACCAGAAGCTGGTGGCCGAGAACGCGAAGCTGAAGCAGGACGTCGAATTCCTGGGAAAAGTCAGCGCCTTCTTTGCAGCGAAGCAACGGTAGAGGATTTCTACGAGTTCATCGAAGCAGAGAAGGCGAACCATCCGATTGCCCGGCTGTGCCGGACCCTGAAGGTCTCCCGGGCCTCGTTCTACCGGTGGCGCAGGCCCAAGGGCCCGTCCCCGCGCACGGTGCGGCGCGACAAGCTCGTCAAGGAGGTCACAGGCCTGTTCAACAAGGAAAAGGGCCGGGCCGGCC
>NZ_JAXCID010000092.1:0-2849 GCF_035985125.1 Arthrobacter sp. CG_A4
AGCAAACAAGGACCCAAAACCATGCCGTCCACGCGCGCACTTTCGAATGATTCCACGAAGAAAGCTACGCGCGCATCTTGACATGATTCCCCGGGACCAGCCCCACCCGCGGTCAGAGACCCTGCCACAGAAGGCCGGGGCGCCTCGCCAGCGCGCTAAACCAACCCAGCCCCCGAAAACAGAGGGTATGCCGTGCGTCACCCGTTCCGGACCCCGGGCCGGTTACGATCAGTGGATGTCCCAACCTCGGCACCCCGGACCCGTACTTCCATATCGGCGTGTATCCGGGCCCGCCGCCGCCGGCCTCTCCGCGGGTGAGGTTGCCTCCCGGGTGGCGAGTGGCCTAGCCAACCAGGTGCCCGACACAACGAGCCGCAGCCTGTGGGAGATCATCCGGGCGAATGTGCTGACACTGTTCAATGCCATTGTGGTCACCAGCTTTACTATCCTGCTGCTGCTGGGCAGCTGGCAGGATGCCCTCTTCGGGCTCGCGGCGGCGGGGAACGCCGTAATCGGTGTCGTGCAGGAATACCGGGCCAAGAAATCCCTTGACCAGCTGGCGGTCATGGATGCCCCGCTGGCCCGGGTACTGCGCGACGGTGACATCCAGGACATCGCTACTGCCGGCGTCGTGCGTGACGACGTGGTGGTGCTGCGGGCCGGAGACCAAGTCACCGCAGACGCCTGGGTCCTCGAAAGCGGCGGACTGGAAGCCGACGAATCACTCCTCACCGGCGAATCGGACCCGGTGGACAAGGACGCGGGTACCGAGGTCCTCTCCGGCTCGACCATTGTTGCCGGCCGCGGCACAGCACGGGTTATCCGGGTGGGCGCCGAATCCTTCGCCAGCAAACTCACGGCCGACGCCAAACGCTTTTCCCTGGTGAACTCCGAAATCCGCAACAGCCTCAACCGGATCCTTGGCTGGCTCACCTGGGCGCTGCTGCCGGTCGCCCTTATCGTCGCGAATGGCGAGATGCAGGCCCGCGGCGGCTGGGAAGAAGCCTTCACCAGCGGTACCTGGACCTCCGCTTTGGTCGGCGTGATCGCCAGCGTCATCGCCATGGTACCTCTGGGGCTTGTCCTGCTCTCGAGTGTGGCCTTCGCCGTCGGCGCGCTCCGGCTGGCTCGCGGGAAGGTTCTCATTCAGGAGCTGGCAGCGGTCGAAGGCCTCGCGCGGGTCGATGTCCTGTGCCTGGACAAGACCGGTACGCTCACGGAAGGCGGGATCGTCTTCGACGGCGTGCACGAACTGGCACAGCCTGCGGAACCGGGCTGGGAACGGGCACTCGGCTGGTTCGCGTCAGATTCCGAGGCGAACGCGACGGCGCGCTGTCTCGCCGCGGCCTTTGAGAACGACGGCGGCAGCCCGGCTGTGTCGTCTGTGCCGTTTTCTTCCGCCCGGAAGTGGAGCTCAGTCACCTTCGACGGCGGAAGCGGGGACAGGCACTCCTGGATTCTGGGTGCGCCGGAAATGGTGCTCCCCGACGACGACGCCGGGATTTCTGGCAGAACCGGCGCGGAGTCGGCGTCGGAAGAGGTACTCGGGCAGGCCGGAAAGCTGGCGGCTTCGGGGCTGCGGACCCTCCTGCTGGCCTATGCCAACAGTGCGGGCCTATCCGGAGACGGGACGACGCTGCCGGCCGGCGTGAGGCCCGTCGTGGTGCTGACGTTCCGGGAGCAGATCCGGCCCGATGCGCGGCAGACCCTGGCCTACTTCCGTGAGGAGGGCGTTGAGTTGAAGATCATCTCCGGCGACGACCCCCGCACTGTCGCGGCGATTGCGCGGCAGCTGGGACTCGAGGTCCGGGACGGCTACGATGCCCGCACGCTGCCGGAAGAGACAGGCGCGCTTGAGGATGTGATGGAAAGCAACACGGTTTTCGGCAGGGTCAGCCCAGCGCAGAAAAAAGACATGGTGGCAGCTCTACAGCGCCGCGGGCATACCGTGGCAATGACCGGCGACGGAGTCAATGATGCGCTGGCTCTGAAAGTGGCGGATATCGGCATAGCGATGGACTCCGCGGCCGCAGCCACCAAAGCCGTGGCCCGGCTGGTACTGCTGGACGGCCGCTTCGACAGGCTTCCTGGGGTTGTGGCCCAGGGCCGGCAAGTCATCGCCAATGTTGAACGGGTCTCGAATCTCTTCCTGAGTAAAACGGCCTATTCCATCGCGGTTGCGACAAGCTTTGGGCTCCTGCAATTGCAGTTTCCGTTTCTCCCGCGCCAGCTGTCCTTCATCGATGGGCTGACCATCGGAGTCCCGGCCTTCTTCCTGGCACTCATGCCCAATACCCGGCGCTATCGGCCCGGATTCCTCCGCCGCTCGCTGTCGTTCTCCATACCGGCGGGCCTCATTGTCGCGGGGTCGCTGATTGGGTTGACTGCCTACACGGGGGCGGCCGGCTTTGGCTCCGGGACACAAGCGCTGCAGGCAGCATCAGTAATCACGTTGTCGATTGTCGGGCTGTGGATTCTCTCCGTTGTGGCCCGGCCGCTCGATGCAAAGAAGCTGGCACTCGTGCTCGCCATGTGCGCAAGCCTGGTAACCCTGCTCAACGTACCGATCGCGCAGGACTTCTTCAACCTGCTCTGGCCGCCGGCTGAGCTGCTGCGGGCCGCGCTTCTTGCAGGAGCCGCCGGGGGCCTCGCGATCGAAGTCCTCGCCTGGATCCATGGCCGCAAGTTCCCCCGCTGACGGTTGCTGGGGGTGTCCGGTGGGGTGGCGGGAATCCAGCGGCGGCGGGTGGTGCGGGGTTTTGGTTTGGGGGTTAAATGACTCAGGCCCCGACTGTCGTTGTCGGGGCCTGAGGTGTAAATAGTGTCCGGCGGTGACCTACTCTCCCACA
>NZ_JAXCID010000093.1:0-2455 GCF_035985125.1 Arthrobacter sp. CG_A4
ATTGGGCCTCCGACAAAACCGAAAAGAAGCGCTTGTGGCCATCCGCCTATCAGGAACCCTACGAGGCCCCAGATGATGACCGCGAGGATTCCAATCACAACGATCCTCAAGGTTCTATGCCCTCCAAATAGAGTCAATGCCTTTTCTCCTCCCAAAATCATAGCTTTCCGAACACTCCGAAGATCGCGCCGCCTTCGGCTCCGAGGGCGGGTTGGCGACCGGCTTCTTCATTGGTTGCTCCCTCAGAAGCAGCATTGGCACCCCCGAGGATGGCTCCGCCCAGTGCTCCAAACGCGGCTGCTCCGACTAGGCATCCGACAACAGCGGTGAGTGCGCATACCGCTCTAATTCCTGCAGCGGAAATCGCTCCTCCCACGATGGCCCCCACCACAGTTCCGAATAGATTTCGGCCGGTGGGATCACTGTTGTTGATGGGGTCGTTGGCGGCGTAGCCGATAGGGAGCACCCCTCACTAACGGCGCAGCCACATTGCCCGCTGTACCTGCCGGTTGCGAGGATCAGGGGGATGACTCCTTCCCGATGCACCGCCGAAAGAATGACAACTGCCAATGTCCGCCGGGGCAGGCATCCATGGCCGCACTGTGACCGAAGGAAATACTCAGGTGGGGCGCGGGCGCAGCCTCCACGAACCAACGACACACCCGCCGGGCTAGAGTGGAAACACGGCCACCAGGCGGGCGCCGCACCATGAGCCACGGATTCATCCTCACGGAAGAGGACAGCGCCCCGGAGGGCGCGAGCTTCGCAGAGGACTTCATCGAGCTCTCACTCCTGACGATGGGCGAACCAAAACCACTCGCGGACCTGATCTGGGACAACCAGAGCCAGGCCTACTAAACACTTCCAGTGCAGCAATGACGCTGCGCTGATCAGGTTTCCTTTTGCTGAGGGAAAACAGGAATGGCCGGCACCCACGGGGTGCCGGCCATTCCGCCTTAACACCGCGTCCCCGGATCCCGGGGCCGCGACTCAAGTACGGACTCCCAGGCGGGGGTAACGGGGGGCCGGAGCGACTTACGTACTCACGTTCGGGGGTGAGGGCAGGCTCGCGGGGCTCGCCCTGGTTTCCGCCAGGGAAGGGCCGTCCGCTCAAGCTCCCGCCTGTTGGGTTGGGTCCAGGGTGTGCCGTCGCAGAGCTCCGGAAACCCTGGCCCGGTTCACGTCTTCGACGTATTTTGGTTGCTGGTAACCGTCGGACCTGAGTCCCTGAATGAGATCTTCGATCGCGTTCTTGGGCAGGATTTCGCTTCGTACTGTTTCACGCGATTCAAAGGTAGGTTTCATGTTCAGCCCTGCCACGTGCACGAGATTAGGCCCCAGACAGTACCCTCCAGGGGAGCTATTTCCTTCTCCGGCGTGACATGATCGCAGCGAAGACACCGCTGAGTCCGGCAAGGGCCATAACCACCCCGATTATGCGCCCGATGGTGTCGTTCGCGGCGGCTGTGAATGCCACGCCAACCACGACAAGCAGGGACATGCACACGATGTATAGCCGATTCATTTCGGGTCCTTAAGCCCTAGCATTGATGTATTATTCCTGCGCCACCGGCTGAAGCGCCGACAATCGCTGAACCAAGGCCCCACACGGACCAGAACCCGACAGGCCCTGTTACCGGAATCGTAGCGGCTGCACCGATGATACCAACTACGCCCGCCGTCAGTCCCAGCCAGCCGAGAAAGCATCCTCCAGCATCTAGGCCTAGCGGGTCGGAGTTGTTGATGGGGTCGTTGGCGGCGAAGGCGTAGCGGTTGGCGTTGGCGGGGTTCAGGGGTGTGTCGAGGGTGTCTTGTTGGGTCCAGCGTCCCAGGGTGGGGTTGTACCAGCGTTGGCCGTATTTGATCCATCCGGTGGTGCGGTCCTGGATGCCGGCTTTGAAGGTGTAGGGGTTCTGGGAGGTGCCGAGGCCGCCGGAGTCGGCGGTGAGGGTCGGGACGCCGTAGGGGTCGTAGTCGTAGGCGAACGCGATGGTCGGGGTGCTGGTGATCAGCGCCGCGGGGTTGCCGGTGCCGTCGTAGACGTAGAGGGACTGCATCCCGGAACTGGTGCGCAGCATCAGGGCTTCGCCGGTGACCGGGTCGTGTTCGACGTAGGCGGTCAGGTTGTCTTTTTTGTACTGCTCGATGACGGGCTGGCCGAGTGCGTCGGTGCGGCCGTAGGTGATTTTGTAGGTCCCGTTCGGGGTGGTCTGTGAGAGCACCTCGGTCTGGGAGGAGCCGGCGTAGGTGTAGTTGTAGGTGGTGCCGGCTTTGGTGACGAAGGTCATTTGTTCGGCGCCGTTGTAGGCGTAGGTTCCGTTCGGGTCGGCGGTGAGGTTTCCGGTCCCGTCGTAGCTGTAGTGTTATGCGTCGCAGTGTTTGGCGGTGTGGGCGTCTTTGGGCGTGACGAGAAGGGTTTTTTGCCGCGGGGTCTTGATTTAGTGTCGTCGGCGGC
>NZ_JAXCID010000094.1:0-2198 GCF_035985125.1 Arthrobacter sp. CG_A4
TCCGAAGATTGGTTGTGTAGGAACTCCCAAATCTATCGGGTTACCCATGCCCCTTAGCACACAATCCCTGACCCACACTTCTGTCAGGAGAGCCACTCTTTTGCCGGACTGACTTGTCCACCAACAGCAGTCGAAGGAAGTTTTATCGCTTTACCGGTTGTGATTATCGGCGTTCTTGCGGAGGAAGCTGAACGGTCTAGCCGAGGCGCTGCGTTTTGAAGCTGGTTGTAAATGTGTTGTTCATTTGTAGTCAGCACCGTAATCCTCTTTCCCTTATTATTCGAAACAAGCCTCAGGATACTTGATTGCATTCACACGGTGGGGCGTCCACCCACAGCCTCGACGGTGGCCCGGCCCGCCGATGAACAGGTCGTTGGAAGTCAGCGGTCGAAGACTTGCATGACGGGCCGTCGGCGGCGTTCCGACGGGGAGTTACAGATTCGGGAAGTAACAGAGGCCGGAAGTAACGGAGAGAATCCGCGGCAGTTGTTCCCCGCAGGGCAAGTGGAGGTGGGAACTTGCCCCGCGCAAGGTGGGGCCGACGGGCAGGGCGTAGGATGCCCGGGCCGGGTGGTTAAGGAAGGGTGCGGCAACGACATGCCCGGCATCAACGGTTCCACTGATCCCGGAGTGCCGATATTGGACCTTCCGTCAACATTAGGTTGACGTAATCACGGATATCGGCTTTTCAGGGTGTGATTTAGGATGTGTTTGAGACCTTGATTCAGCAAGCCTTCTCATGGGAACATGAATCATGACTGCAGTGACAGGCGCCCGCGGCGGGCTGAAGGCGCACCAGGATTCCATCCGGCTACCCGACGACGTGCTGGTCCGGGATCTGAGGGACCTGCTGGGAGCGAAACTGGTCGCCTACATCGGCTCCGTAAAGGAAACCCGGGCCGTCCGCCTCTGGGCCGACGGGGAGCGGAAACCGTCCGCCGAGGTGATGCAGCGGCTCCGCACCGCCTACCACGTGGCAGCCCTGCTCGCCGAGCGTGATTCCCGGGCCGTGGTGCAGGCCTGGTTCCAGGGCATGAACCCGCAGCTGGACGATGTCCCGCCGGCCCGGTTGCTCCGTGAAGGCCAGCTGGACGACGCCGGCCCGCAGGTGCTGGCCGCTGCACGCGCGTTCGCGGCCGCAGGCTAACCGGTGGTTTCTGCGAAACTGGCCGCGGCCGAGGCCGCCGGCAGGGTCTGGCGTGTCGGCTTCCGCCCGGAACCCTGGGCCTGGAGCGGCTGGGAATGGGCCACCGACGGACGGTTCCCGGGACGGTGGGATGACCTTCACGGCAACTTCCGCACCATCTACGCCGGATCTTCCCTTTTGGCGTGCCTTTTAGAGGTTCTGGCGCATTTCCGCAAGGACGCCCGACTGAGCATGGAGCTGGACGAGATCGTCGAGGACGACGAGGATACGGTCCTGCACCCCACGATCGCCCCGGGGCAGGTCCCCAGGGAGTGGCTCGATGTGCGCGCTGCCGCTTCGGCCGAGCTATCGGGGCGGTACTGCGCGGTGACCGCCTCCGGAAGCATCGGGGCCCTGTACCCGCATTTTATCGGTCTGGCCCTAAGCCTAGGTTTGGCTGACTTTGACGCCGCAGCACTGAAAGACGCCCGACCACGACGCCTGACCCAGGCAGTCGCCGCCTGGTTATACGAAATGACAGACCTCGACGGCGTGACTTTTGGCTCCCGTCACGGTGATGATCTCCAGCTCTGGGCCATCTTCGAGCGTCCGGGCGATCCACCGATCACGCCGAGAGTACACGATGTGACGGTTGAAGAATCAGTGCATCACGACAGCCTGGAAATCAGCAACGCCTTCGGCCTCCTTGGGCTGCAATGGGAGACCGCTTAAGCTCTCTTCTTCATACCGGCACCAAGGGAAAGGCACCGGAGCTCGCCTACAACCACGCCGAAGAGCTCCTTCACGAACAGCTGCTGCCGACCAATGTCCGCAGCGTCACCGGAAAGTCCGCGAAATGGTGCATCGAGTGGTACTTCCACCCCTAAGAAGTCTCCCCCGAAGTGGCCCAATGGCGGTCATGGGAACACCTGCGCCTCGACCCAGCCACCGGCATGAGCGTCTGGTGGATGCTGGCTGCTAGTGTAGCGTGTCGGTGATTTTTTTGGGTCTGATTTTTTGTCAGACTTGACGCATGGTTTATTTGGCAAAGGCACTTCACCTGCGTGACGGG
>NZ_JAXCID010000095.1:0-2096 GCF_035985125.1 Arthrobacter sp. CG_A4
CCCCGACGCGGCATGGATCAATAACCCATCCAACAGAATGGCTACGGCAGTAGCCGCCTAACTCCCGCTGGCCTCAATCGCCTTGACAAATTCCGTTGGCCTCGACGTGTCTGTCATTTCTAAAGATTTCCACTGTCATTTTCAGGAGTCGTCTGCACTGTTAATGCCGCGGATTAATCTGTTTCTTGGCAAGCAGTCTGACACGTACGGCAATGTCCCGGGAGGATGATCAATTTAGCGGATGCTCACTGGAGCTACTGCTGCCGGTCTGTCAGGACCAAGATCTCATGCGCGACTTCTGCAGATGAGCGGGCGCCTTCCGTGCCCATCGAGGAGGGCGGGTGCGGCTGCGGGCGGCTGGCTCGAGTGTTAGGTGGGCAGGGACAGAGGAATATGTGCGTGGGGTTCTTGTGGGCTGTGTTCGCGGATCTGTGGGGTGAGCCAGTCGATGAGGAATTGGCTGGAGCCGGGGTGTATCCCCGGTATTTCGTGTTGTTGTGAGTGCCATGTTTTCACCTCGGCGGAGGCGCCGGCTTCGTGGATGAAGTGGGTGAGAGGGCAGCGGTCGAGTTCCAGTGGGTGCGGTGCGGCTAGTCGGGCGAACTGCCAGTGATAGGCCAGAGCGCCGAGGGGTGTCTGTATGGGGGCCAGGTGTGATTGGAGGGTGAAGGAATCAGACCACCGAAGGCAGTCTTGTGGTGGCATTGGTTTGGCAAGGTAATAGCCCTGGCCCAGCGGTGCACCGAGGACGGTAGCGGCTTCGGTCAGGCTTTCGTTCTCCAGTCCTTCGATAACGACATTCATGCCCAGGTCCCGGCCTAATTGGATGAGGGTTGCCATGACGCTGAGCGTTTCCACGGGCCTGTCCTTGACGTGGAGGAGTAGTCCGCGGTCGAGTTTGATGGCGCTGAACGGGAATGTTGAGAGTCTTTGCAGGCTGCTGTAGCCGGATCCGAGATCATCCATGGCAAGGCCTACTCCCAAGTCGACGAGCTCCCGCAAGGTAGTGCGCTGCTCCTCGAGGCTTATGTCCTCCGATTCCAGCAGTTCCAATCCCAAACGCCCCGGCTCGATGTTATGTGCCGAGAGCATTTCCTGGACGAGCGCCGGTGTCGACCCGTCGAGCAGAACTGCTGGTGGCAGGTTCACCGACACGTCGTGACGGATACCCTCCTGGTCCCATGCTGCGAGGATTCCCAACGCCCGATCGAGGACGCCGGTGAACAAAACGCGCAGATCGTCAGGTCCGAAGTGAGGCAGGAATCCATCGGGGTACGCGACGCGTCCTCCGGGTAGCTTCAGGCGCGCCAGAGCCTCGAACAGGTGCACGCCCCCATCGCGGAGATCCACCACGGGCTGGAGGTGAACAAGGATGTTTCCACTCTTTAGAGCGCCTCGATAGTCCTCCGGACTTGCTTTTTCTCCCGTGCCGGAGCTGCCATTGGCGCTACCACTGTTGTCGCTGTCTTGTGAGTGGGTGCCGGCGTGTTCCGTGGTCTCCCACCAGGTCCTCCGATCGTTTCGGCGTTCCTTGGCTACATAGAGCGCCTCATCGGCGCTGCGAAGAATGGACCGGCTGTCGGTGCCGTCCTCGGGAACCAGTGCGATCCCCAAGCTCATTCCGATGCGGACCTGCCCGCCGTCAACAGCGAAGGGTTCCTTAACTGCCTCATGGACCCGGTGGAGTATTCCGGGCAGGTCCTCGTTTGCGGTGCTACGGGTGATGTTTTTGAGGACCAGGATGAATTCATCCCCGCCCATCCGGGCCAGCACATCGCCTTCCCGCAGACATGAGAGCATACGGTCCGCCCACTGCCGCAACACCTCATCGCCCGCAGCATGACCCAGCGTGTTGTTGACGAGACGGAAATCATCCAGATCAATCAGGCCAACCGCCACAGCCACTTCCCGGTGAAGGGACCGTTTCACAACTTCCTCCACGACCCGTTCGGCCGCCGTCCGGTTCGGCAGCCCTGTCACGGAGTCGTGAAGCGCCTGGTCCTGCAGCTGCTTCAGCAAGGCCACCTGGTTGCTGATATCGCGTTGGATACTCACAAAGTGGGTGATCGCCGTTTCGGCGCCCACCCGCATCGGGA
>NZ_JAXCID010000096.1:0-2029 GCF_035985125.1 Arthrobacter sp. CG_A4
CCGGCGAACCGGAACGGACAGGCGCACCGCTACACGCGCATTCTCAAATGATTCTTCGATACCTGCTTCGCGCGCATTTTCTATGAGTCAACGCGAACTCTAGACATTGGAATATCCCGGGCGTACCGTGAGCCATCAACCGTTTCTAGCTGGGGAGCTACGATGTTTGTTGGGGGAAAGCGGCGTCTGTCGTCACGTTCGAATCGGTTTGCCGGTGGCCACAGGCTGCCGGCTTTGTTGTTCCGGGGCGCTCTCGCCTCGGGTCTCGGGCTGGCCCTGGTGGCCGGGACCGCGGGGCCGGGCCTGGCGGTCGTGCCGCTGGCGATCCCGGTGGCGCCGCCCGGGGCCGAAACCACGATCGGGAAACTCGGGGCCCGGCCGGGCGCGACGCGGCTGCCGCTGCCGGTCACCGACCGGATCTCCGGCAGCGTAGATGTCGGTACCGGAAACCTGATGCTGTCCCTGACGGGCCTGGCCCTGCCGGGCATCAGCGCGGATGTGCCGCTGGGCCTGGTGTTCAATTCCCAGTCCACGGACACCGCGGGCGGAAAAACCGGGCCGCGCTGGTCGCTGTCGTTGGGCGGGGCCGGGTCGCTGTCCACCACCGCGTCGGGGGTGCTGCATACGGGCGGGGACGGGTACTCGTCCCTGTTCACCCCGGTGGCCGGCTCGACGACGGCGTTCACCGCCCCCGCCGGGACAAAGGCTGACCTGATGAAAAAGGCGGACGGTACCTACACGCTGACCTCCCGGACCACGGCCACGGTGGTGGCGTTCGATAGTGACGGGCGGGCCACGTCGGTCGCTGACCGGAACGGCAACCTCACAGCCCTGAACCCGCCAACAGGGGGACGAATCACGGAGGTGATTGCCACCAGGGGTGCCGCCGGAGCGAAAAAGGCCGTCCTGAACTACGACCCCTACGACGGGATGCTGCTGGGCTTCTCGCAGAGCAACGGTTCCGCATCCCGGTCCGTGTCCTTCACCCGGGACGGGAACAGGAACCTGACGACCTTCACCGATCTGGCCGGGAAGATCACCGCCTTCGGCTACACCGGCAACCGGGTCACCACCATCACCCCGCCCGCCGGCGGGGCGATCAACGTCAGCTATGACACCACGGGCCGGGTCATCCAGATCGAGCGGGTAAACACCTCGCCCGGGTCCCCGGGGAATTCGGTCACCCGCCTGGCCTACCCGTCCGCGACGCAGACCCTGGTCGCGGGGCCGAACACCGACATAGCCGTTGCTGTCGCCTCGGGCCCGCGCACCACGTACACGCTGAGCAGCGACCTGCGGGTTACCGCCGCGACCGACCCGATGGGCCGGGCCCGGTCCGGCACCTACACGGGGGACTTCGATACCCTGACCTCTTCCCAGGGCACCGGTACGGGTTCCGGGACGACGACGAACACGTACGGGGCGAACACCGGGGAATCGATCACCGCTTCCGCGTCCCAGGGCGGCGCCGCCGGGCAGGCCGCCTACGCGAACACCGCCGCGAACACCAAGTACCTGGCGACCTCCTCCACCAACGACGCCGGGAACCAGTCCCTCTACACCTACAACGGGGCCGGGAACGCCCTGACCTCTGCGGACGCCCTCGCCGCGACCGCCACTTTGGAAGTGAACCTCGACGGAACGGTCAAGACCGCCCTCGCGCCGGGGAACGGCACTAACAAGACCCAGTACGGCTACGACCCCGACCACCAGCTGTCGACCGTGACCCCGGTCACCGGGTCCTCACTCGGCGCCAGGGCCTTCACCTATGACGTCTGGGCCCGCCCGGCGACGGCGACCGACGGGCGCGGCATCACCCTGACCTACACCTACGACGGCGTCGGCCGGCTCGCGCAGACCACGTTCTCCGACGGGACCCCCGCGGTCTCTTACACCTACACCGCGAACGGCCGGGTCCAGACCCGGGTCGACGGGTTGTTACCCGTCGCGTTATTTGACTGTGGCGGCGTCACGTCCGGTGATGACGGGCCGGGCATAGAAATGCCCCGCCGGCGGGTTCCGGCGGGGC
>NZ_JAXCID010000097.1:0-1965 GCF_035985125.1 Arthrobacter sp. CG_A4
CTGAAGTTACGCAGGTTAAGACAGGAAGATCCCCGGGTTTCCGGGGATCTTCCTGTCTTTGGGTCTGGGTTGTCTGGCTACTTTCTGTGGTTGGCGGCGTGTTCGTGGATGAGGTTGAGGGCTTGGTGCTGGGTTTCTGTGGGGACGGCGAGCAGCTCGAAGGTGCCGGTGGTACCGGTCATTGTCATGGTGTTGCGGGTCCTCGTGCCCAGGTGGCGGAGCAGTGCCTGGTAGGAGCGTGCCGGGGTGCCGTCGTCCAGCGTGCGGGTGCTGGCCTTCCGTGCGGCGGCGGCGGAGCGGTGCACGGAGGCGACGGGTTCCTCGGGCACGGGCCGGTCTTCGTCGGTGAAGGTCAACGGTGTAAGGGCTTGACGCAGGTGCCAGGTCAGGTGTCCGGCGAGCATGCAGAGGAACACGTGGGCTCGGGTGCGTGTCTCGGTGTGGTGGTAGATCGGGCGGATGTGCAGGTCCCGTGATTTGAGGGTTTTGAAGATCTTCTCCACGTTCGCCAGGGACTTGTAAACCCGCACGGCTTCGGCGGCATCCATGGTGTCTTCGTTGACGCTGGTGCGGATGACATAGATCCCGTCCAGATCGGCTTCCCGGGCGATGGATTCCGGGTTCCGTGCCCAGGCCAGGGACGTGTCGGTGATGGTGATGGTGAAGTGCTTGGCCATGTTGTTAGCCCCCAGGGTTTTCCCGACCCGGAGCCCGGTTTTTCCGGCGTCCTTGAGCCGGCCGGCGGCCACGGCTTTCTGGATGGTTTTCAACCGTTCTTCGGTAACATCCAACAGCTCTTCGCGCTTGTGTTTGCGCAGGGCGGCCAGGGCGGGGTTGTAGCAGGCGATCAGCCGTTCCCCCGGGTAGTCCGGATGGCTGATTTCGGCGAGGTTCTGCTCATCGAACAGGCTCATCTGCAAGGGGCCCTGGTCCTCGGCGAGGGCCTGGATCGCGGTGTTGCGCAGGGCGCTGACCCAGCCCAGGGTCGTCTTTTTCAGGTCCTGGATCCGGGCGGAGGTGATCATGCCCCGGTCCCCGACCATGACCATGTCCTCCACCCCGGCGAGGGCCTGGATTTCCTTGGCGATTCCGATGAACGCGGTCGGGTCCGCGGTGTTTCCCGGCAACACGCGCACCGCGATGGGGATCCCGGCACGGGTCCCCAGCATCCCGTACTCGATCTGCTCCACCCCGCGCTTTTTGTCCCGGGAATAGCCGTGCGCGGCCAAAGGGTTGCGGGTGCCGGTGACCCAGGAGGAGGAGAGATCGAACAGGGCCAGTTTCTCCGGGTTCGCCTCCGGGCGCAGGTACTTCCGGGCCAGGGACTTTTCAACCTGTGTTTGGCGGGCGCCGAGCCAGTCCATGGCCCGGTACAGGTCATCGGTGCCCACCGGCCCCAGGTCACGGGCCAGGGTGGTGTCGGCGAACCAGGACAGGGTTGCCAGTTTTGAGGACGGTGCGCAGATCCGTGCGGCCAGCAACGCCATGACGAGGTCCCGTTCCCGGCACGCCGGGCCGAGCATGGCTTCAAACCCGAGTCCTTTGGCCATGGCGTACACGGCTTCGATATGGCCGTGGGGCAGGGACCGGGTGATCTGCAACGCCGCGCCGGCCTCCACCATCGTCTTGCCTGCCAGTGACGCCTTCAACGTGTCAATGGCCGGCACCGGCAGTGCCGAGAGGTTGGCGAGGGTTTCGTGCTTGACCTTCCCGCCTTCCCGGTAGGAGCGGCGCAGCAGTACCGAGCGGTACTCGACCTCGACCCCGGTCTTGTTCGTCCGGCGGGAAGTATTCACGGCTACATGCATCGCGGGCGTTGCCTTGGTCATACCCCAACAATACGCCTCACCGTGGTCGAAGTGAAGAGGTTTTCCAAAGAATTTAGTGGCTACAAATGTTGATACAAAAGTGGTCCTTCCCCCGGATTCCAGAAGGAAAACGAGGAAAGGACCAACGTAACTTCAG
>NZ_JAXCID010000098.1:0-1720 GCF_035985125.1 Arthrobacter sp. CG_A4
ACGGCATCATTCTTGAACTGCTGCGTGTACTTCTTACGATCGGTCATGCGAAAAAGGGCTCCTAACAACCTGTCTCACAAAACCATACGGCCGCAGTGGATTCCCTCAACGGTCGTGATCATGCGTGGGCGGACCGCTGGGAGGAACTTTCCTTCGGCGTGGTGGCCCTTGGTCCCACTCTCTTCGTAACAAGCTTCCTTGCCATGGCCAGCCAAATGGTGCCAAGGGATCGGTGGATCATCAGGGTTCTGGCGGTGCTGGTGGGCGGCGGCATCTTGGTGGGGCTATACACGGTCAGCCCGAAGATCCATGTTGCGATTGTGCTGAGTCTTGTCGGTATCCTCTATTCGCTGGGAGCAGACATCTTCACGCCAGATGATTCTGACAAGCCAAAGCGCGACAATGATTCACAGATCCCAGCAGCTGACGTGTCCGTCGCCTCTGCTGAGTTGGAGCCCCGGGGTGAGACATTGCAGGTAAATAAGTAGCCTCGGTAGATTCGGGCCTCTGCAGTCTTCACAAGGAAAGAGGGACACCTTTGAACTGCACCCCGAAAGTTGGAGTCGCAAACTGTGCGAGATCTTCACTCTATCGGTAGCGATCCGAACCGCCGTCGAAGGCTCCGTCCCAAACGGGACGGAGCCTTCGGGATTTGCCGTGACGCAGACTTCCCCGTAATAGAAACTGAAGAAGATGACCTACCTCCCCTACGACCGCCGGCTTGTGTTCGACACTCCCAGCGGAATGAAGACAAGTGTTCACAAGGCCGCCTGGCCGACCGACAAACCGCCTCTCACAGTGCAAACCGCAACCGCTTGGCACTACACCTCCCTCCCAGCCTTAGAGAGCATCGTGCGGGGTCAGGAGCTGTGGGCTACCAACTGGCGAGCTACGAATGACACCAGCGAGTTTCGCCATGGCATCGGTTTCCTCAGGGACGCATGGGCGGCATTGGCGCATGCGGGAGAGTTGGATGAGCAGACGCGGGAACTCTTGGCCGAGGCGGGTCCAATCGAGGAATATGTGGAGTATTTCGATGACGTGCATATCTTGTGCGCCGCGCGGGACGAAGGACAGCCCGTACCAGTGGAACTCCTATGCCGGTGGTTCTGACGGGGTAGCCCTCGCGTTGGACCTCCGGGGGCCGATGGTTTCCGATGTAGATGATCGACCTCGCCGACGTAAAAATGTCGAGCTCTTCGGGATGCAGTGGCTCAAGGTCATCTACTCGGAGAACCAGAAGCGGCTGACGGCAGCCCGGTTCGTGCGAGAGCTGAACAGCGATATCCGGGACGGAAGGGAAATCACCGTAACGACGCTGGTGGCGCTGAACGTCCTCGTGGCCCTCAATTTCAAGCACCAGGGGTTCCGGCACGAGCGAGAGGCGCGTTGCGTCGCACTCAGCGCTGGCGTGGACCTCAAGCACATGCCGCAGGCGCCGGAAAAGACCATTGTGCCGTGGAAGGGGTCCCCCGGTTTTGGGGAGGTGAAGCACCGTCCCTTGCCGATTACTGAGGTGATGATTGGCCCGCGAACATCGCCGGAGGCAGCGGACCGGATAGCGGAGGCGTTCCTGTCTTCAGGGCTTCCTGGAGTGCCAGTGACCAGAAGCAGCCTTCCCTTCCGCTAGTGTTCCGTGTTAATGGTTTGTTTGCGTTTCATCTTGCCCAGTAGATACTCCGCGGACTTGGTCCAGGTGAACGGTTTGGCGTCCTTGTTG
>NZ_JAXCID010000099.1:0-1594 GCF_035985125.1 Arthrobacter sp. CG_A4
TCGGCGAGTCCCTCGGGCAGGACCGTCGCTACCGATGGGAAAGCGGCGTTCGCGCGGGCGGCAATCGCCAGATGGTCCGGGGCGTAGTCCGCCGAGGCGATCGCCGCTTCCATGGCCGCGGCCACCGGGCCGGCCGGAAGAGTCCTGGCCAGCAGCAGCACCCCGATCAGGGCCCGGGTCCCGGGGCCGTCACCGAGCTGGTGGCGGGCCTTGTCCCAGAACTTTTGGTGAGTGGTGGTGAAGGCACCGGACGCCCGCGCCGCGACCAGGGCAGTCGCCCCGGCCATCGCGCCGGGCTTGCGGGTCAGGACTTCCAGGTAGTGGTCGAGTTCGAGCACATGGGCGTACTTGTGCACGGCGCGCACATGTGCTGCGATCCGCTTGCCGTCAGCGAAGACCTCGATGAGTGCCGCCCCGATCCGCACACTGACACGCCGTCCGGCATAGGTGACCGGCACGGAGTAATAGCACTGGCGCACGCAGACCTCGGCCTTGTGGTTGGCCTTGACCGAGACGGTGGGGCCGGCCTCGAAAACATCGGCGGGCAGAGCCAGCAGCTCCGGGGTCTCGGCGGCGGCCGCGGCCCCGACGGTGACCGGGCGGGCGGAGATCACCCGGTGGTCATCCCTGTCCTCGCAGGCCGCCATGAACCCGTTCAAATCCGCCAGGGTCGCGAACTCGGGCACGGGGGTGAGCCAGCGGCGCCGGAACCGGCCGACCTCGCCCTCCACGCCGCCCTTCTCGTGGGCCCCTTCAATGCCGGGGATGCAAAAGAACGAGTCGAAACCGTAATGGGACCTCATGGCGATGAACCGCGGATTCTCCACCCGCTCCCGGCCCAGCGCCACCCTGATCACCGCCGGGGTCAGGTTGTCGTAGCGGATCATTTTCGACGGGACTCCGCCGAGGCGTTCGAAGGCCACGTTGTGTCCGTCCAGGAAGGATTCCTGGGCCTGGTTGGCATACGCCACATGCACGGCCCGGCCAGAATGGGACAGGCGCAGCACGAACATGAACAGCTTGACCATGATCCCGCCGATCAGGGCCTGGAACTCACCGAAATCGACTTCAGCTTCCGCGCCGGGGGCATGGGTCTGCGGGACCGCGACATCGACCGGGGTGCCCACCAACTCGCGCCGGATCTTCGCGACGGCATGGGTGACGGTGGATTCCGCCAGGGTGGCCCCGTGCTCGTCCACCAGCCGCTGCCAGATGCGCCGGGCGGTATGGCGCTGCTTGCGCGGCGCGTCCAGGTCAGCGACCAGCCACGCCCTGATGATTTTCAGCCACGGACCCATGGCCGGGGACTCCCGCACCGGTGCCTTGCGCGGGGGCGGCGTCGAGTCCGCCAGCGCGGCGCGCACCGTGCGCCGATGCACACCGTGGACCCGGGCCAGCTCTCGGACAGACATATCTTTTACTCTCGCATCGCGGCGGATACGCTCGAATTGTTCCACTCTCGATCTCTCTTTCAAACCCGTTCCGTTCTCTCAGTCTTGGACGACAAAGGGAACGCTACGGGCGGGTCGAGGGTGGGGCCAATTCAAGCGACTAAAAGCCCTACAAGTGGGGCCATTTCAGGATGCCATACCCA
>NZ_JAXCID010000100.1:0-1559 GCF_035985125.1 Arthrobacter sp. CG_A4
TACTCAAACAGGAGCCACGCCTACTTAACCCGGTGACACGCCGATCTCCCACAGCCTTGACGCCGGACCCAGGCCGCTAACCGAACGGCATTGGCCCTAGGGGGCGGTATCGGCGAGAAGATCAGCGATGAACTCGGCATATCTCAGCTTACCCTCGGCGTACTCCACGGTGAGAGCCGGGCGGCAACGACCATGATCGCCACATGGATCCGCGACCAAGTGCTGGACGACGGGAGTCTGCCTCTGGGCATTCGTTTCAAGAGCAAGAATGGTGGGGGAGACTGCTGGGCGTACTGGCTGCGTCGCAGGGATGACGGCCTGGACGGCGACGATATGACCTTCGATTCGGGCGCTGCGATCCACGCCCACAATCCGGCGCCGCTGACCGTGGCGGAACGCTTTGGCATCAGGATCTGGTGAGCCGGACATGATCGCCCACTCAGCCGTCATCGGGCGTCTCTGCACCAAAGGCAACTACTACAGCGTTGAAACCCAGCCGGCAGTCGATTACGGTCGTCTCCCCGGCATCTCAAATACGATCCTTTTTCAATATGGGACGGCCGGTGCGTCGGAGGTTGGTCTGTGGAGTTCAGCGCTTCGTGGCGGCGTTCTGTGATCGCTTGGTGTCGCCCAACCGGGCTTTGAGTCTTGCATCGCATCGGTTATGAGGCACGTCTGCGAGACACCTTCGGTCCTGTGAATCGCAGCGCTAAATGGCCGTTTCTCGTGGCGCTATTTCTCACCCCGCTGACCGCCCGTTGAAGGATCGGCTTACGGGCACGCTGCACCTGTTTGCATCCGGTCGGGAGTCTGCTTGCATAAGGGTATGACTGAGCAGCCGCCGGCAGCAGTGACCGAGGAGCTGGGCCGGTTCCGGTCAGCGTTGGCCGCTGTCATCCCCGGCAGGACGGCGTCGAACCTCTTGGCCGGGACGTGGAACATCCGTGCGCTGGGTGACCTGACCGCCAAGTGGCTGGCCGGGCCCGAGGACTCGCCCAAGCGGGACTGGCACGCGGTGGCCTGCCTGGCCGAGGTGATCTCCCGTTTCGACGTCCTCGCTGTCCAGGAGTCCCGCCGTAATCCCGTAGCCCTCAAGCGGCTCTTGGCCGTCCTCGGACCGTCCTGGAAGGTCATGGTCTCCGACGCGGTCGAAGGAGCCGCCGGCAACGGCGATCGCCTCGCTTTCCTCTACGACAGCACCCGAGTCCAACCCTCGGGCCTGGTCGGGGAGATCGTGCTCCCACCGATGGGGGATGATCCGCAGCGCCAGTTCGCCCGCACCCCCTACACCGCCAGCTTCGCCAGTGCCGGGGTGGAGTTCACCCTCGCCTCCGTCCATATCCTCTGGGGCAAGAACCCCGCCGGGCGCCTGCCGGAGATCACGGCGTTCGCCCAGTGGATGCATGACTGGGCGGTCCGGCCCAACGACTGGAACACCAACCTCATCGTGCTCGGTGACTTCAATGCGCACGTCAAGTTTTTGAGACAGTTTCGTAGTTGATTTCGGTTACGCGGCCGCGGCCGCGGGTTCGTGGTCGCGGGCTTGGTGGTCTGCGAGG
>NZ_JAXCID010000101.1:0-1549 GCF_035985125.1 Arthrobacter sp. CG_A4
CCCTACGTGTCAGGGTGAGTTGAGGCCAGCGGCTCATAGCAACTCCGCAAAAAGCGTAGGGCGAGAATCAGGAACAGCATCAATGTCTATCTCCACAATTTCCCCGGTGCGGGAAGATGGGTCCATGAGTAATTCTGGCCCTCGCGCCGGCGGTCCAAGGCCTCGGCGGTCATTCACCCCGGCACAAAAGCTGGCCCATTTGGATGCCTATGAGACCGCGTGCGGGGACGGCTCCGGCGGCGGGGCGTATCTGCGGCGCGAAGGTATTTATTCCTCCCAGATCACGGAGTGGCGCAAGCTCCGCGACGCCGGAGTGCTCGAGGGCAAGAAGCCCGGTGAGAAGATCGGCAAGCTCACTGCCGAGCAGGTCGAAATCGCCCGTCTACGCCGGCAGCTGGAGGTGAGTGAACGCAAGCTGGTAAGAACGGAGGCCGCGTTGTCCATCATGGAAAAAGCACGGCAGCTTTTGGAGGATATCTCCGAAAGCGCGGAGCAGCAGCCCTGGTACAGGAAACCCTGATGGGCATCTACACGGACCTCACCGGGGCGGACATTCCGACGCGGGAAGCGGCCGTGCTGGCCGGCGTCCCGCGGGCGACCGCGACCCGCAAGCCCCGGATCCCGGTGGCCGTTTCGGCGCCTGTGCCGGCGAACAAGATCGGCCCCGAGGAACGGGCCCGCATCCTGGAGACCGTGAACTCGGCTCCCTTCGTGGACCTGGCCCCGGTACAGATCTATGCCCGGCTCCTGGACGAGGGGACCTACCTGTGCTCCATCTCAACGTTCTACCGGGTCCTGGCCGAGAACAGCCAGGTCAAGGAGCGCCGCAGGCAGGCCCGCCATCCACCCCGTGCGATTCCGGAACTGGTCGCGACCGGCCCCGGCCAGGTCTACAGCTGGGACATCACCAAGCTGGCCGGCCCGGTCAAGGGCAAGTACTTCGATTGCTACGTGATGATCGATATTTACTCCCGCTACATTGTCGGCGCCTACGTCCACGCCCACGAGTCCGGGGAACTGGCGGTGGAGATGATGAAGGAAATCTTCGGCATCCACGGCATCCCACAGATCGTGCACGCGGACCGCGGGACGTCCATGACAAGTAAGACCGTTGCAGTGTTGCTGTCCGATCTGGAGGTCACGCGGTCCCATTCGCGGCCCCGTGTAAGCAACGATAACCCGTTCAGCGAGGCGTGGTTCAAGACTTTGAAGTTCGCACCCGTCTTCCCTGAACGCTTCGGCTCCCTGGCCGACGCGAGGACCTTCATGGCCGCCTTTGTCGAGCAATACAACCATCGCCATTGCCACACGGGGATCGGCCTAAATACCCCGGCAGACGTCCACTACGGCCTTGCCGCCGCGAAAGCCACCGAACGCTCCCTGACGCTGTCCGCAGCCCGGGAGAGAAGCCCCGGACGATTCAGCACCAGACGGGATCCGAAAATCCTGGCCATCCCCGACGCGGCATGGATCAATAACCCATCCAACAGAATGGCTACGGCAGTAGCCGCCTAACTCCCGCTGGCCTCAATCGCCTTGACAAATTCCG
>NZ_JAXCID010000102.1:0-1521 GCF_035985125.1 Arthrobacter sp. CG_A4
GGCGGTACACAACATTTCGGTTACGGGGCTCACACCCTCTCTGGCCGGCCTTTCAAGACCGTTCACCTATGCCTGCACTACACACCCCACTGTCCCGGCAGAGACAGAACGGACAGTCCCACAACCCCGACCATGCAACGCCCGCCGGCTATCACACATGGAACGGTTTAGCCTGATCCGCGTTCGCTCGCCACTACTGACGGAATCACTATTGTTTTCTCTTCCTGCGGGTACTGAGATGTTTCACTTCCCCGCGTTCCCCCCACACACCCTATGTGTTCAGATGCGGGTCACCGGGCAGCTCGCGCCCCCGGCGGGGTTTCCCCATTCGGACACCCTGGGATCACAGTCCGGTTATCGACTCCCCCAGGCTTATCGCAGATTCCTACGTCCTTCTTCGGCTCCTAATGCCAAGGCATCCACCGTGTGCTCTTAAAAACTTGACCACAAAAGATCAATAAAACGCTATTCTTTCGAGAGAACCATGAAAACCACCACCACCACCGGGCCGCACCCCGAAAGGCACAACCAGACAACAGCGACAGATCCAGGTTCATATATCTTGGAAATTGCTTCTTATAAAAGATGCTCGCGTCCACTATGTAGTTCTCAAACAACAACCCCATACCACACACCCCACACACACAAACGTGTGTGATCGGTGCAGCCAGGAAACCAGAAACAAACAAAACCCACACCACCGGCCCCCCGCGCAGCACCCCCCGTAAGGGACACCACCGGAACAAACCGATGCCATGGTCCTGTTGCCTCAGGACCCAACAGTGTGCCAAACACTAAACCGCCCGTACCCTCCCCCACACCGTTCCAGGACCACCACCCCCAAAAAGGGGCAGGGAATCCGTACTGGGTGCCGGGGAAAAACCGGCGGCCGCTATTCGTTGATATTCCACCCGTGAGCACCCGCCGCAGAACTTACGTCTGCGCAACGGGCGTACTCCTGACAACCCCTCCACACCCACATACATGGGGCAAGGTGGTTGTAGGTGCTCCTTAGAAAGGAGGTGATCCAGCCGCACCTTCCGGTACGGCTACCTTGTTACGACTTAGTCCCAATCGCCAGTCCCACCTTCGACAGCTCCCTCCCACAAGGGGTTAGGCCACCGGCTTCGGGTGTTACCAACTTTCGTGACTTGACGGGCGGTGTGTACAAGGCCCGGGAACGTATTCACCGCAGCGTTGCTGATCTGCGATTACTAGCGACTCCGACTTCATGGGGTCGAGTTGCAGACCCCAATCCGAACTGAGACCGGCTTTTTGGGATTAGCTCCACCTCACAGTATCGCAACCCTTTGTACCGGCCATTGTAGCATGCGTGAAGCCCAAGACATAAGGGGCATGATGATTTGACGTCGTCCCCACCTTCCTCCGAGTTGACCCCGGCAGTCTCCTATGAGTCCCCGCCATTACGCGCTGGCAACATAGAACGAGGGTTGCGCTCGTTGCGGGACTTAACCCAACATCTCACGACACGAGCTGACGACAACCATGCACCACCTGTAA
>NZ_JAXCID010000103.1:0-1434 GCF_035985125.1 Arthrobacter sp. CG_A4
GGCGTGGCTCCTGTTTGAGTAGTTCGGTCCTCCAAGACTGATCTACCCATACGGGAGCCACGATGTCCGATTCTGCCATTAATCATGCTCCGGGGGTATTCGCGCCGGGGCACCTGGGAGAGCTGACCCGTGTCGTTCCGTTCGATATGGTCGATGCCGCACTTGAGGCCGCTGGCGGCAAGGAACGCCGGGTCCGGCGGCTGCCCTCACGGGTGGTGATCTACCTGTTGCTCGCCGGGGTCCTGTTTGCTGACCAGGGATGGAAACAGGTCTTCTCACGGCTGGGGACGGGGCTGCCGGCCCCGGTGCGGAGCCCGTCGGCCTCGGCGCTGAGCGAAGCGATGCGCCGCGTGGGAACGGCCCCGCTGCGCGAGCTGTTCGCCCTGGTAAAAGGACCAGCGGTGACCGGCGCCCGGCAGATGACCCGGTTTGCGGGGCGGTTGGTCGTGGCGATCGATGGCACCCAGCTGGCGGTGGCCGATACCGAGGCCAACCGGTCACGTTATCCCAAACCCCGCAGTGGCCCCAACGGGGAAGCCGGGTACCCGATGATCAGGTTGGTCGCGATCCTCACCGCCGGAACCCGGTCAGTCATCGAGGCCGCCTTCGGCACCGATGCCGTAGGCGAGCTGACCTACGCCCGCCAGGTGATCTCGGCCCTGCAACCGGGCATGGTGCTGCTCGGGGACCGAAACTTCGCCACCTACGCCTTCTGCCGCGAGGTGACCGAAACCGGTGCGGACTTCCTTTTCCGTGCCAAGACCGGGGCCAAAGCCATGCAACTGCCGGTCCTGCGGCTGCTTCCCGATGGTTCGTATCTCTCCAACGCCGCAGGGCTACCGATCAGGGTCATCGACGCGGTCCTGACCACCACGACCGAAGCCAAGACCCTGACCACCGAATACCGGCTGGTCACCACGCTGCTGGATTCCCGCCAGGCTCCAGCACTGGCACTGATGAGCCTCTACCATGAGCGCTGGGAGATCGAAACGGCGTACTGCGAGCTCAAATCACGCATCTTGGGCGGCCGGGTTCTGCGCGGTCGGCACCCGGGCGCGGTCATCCAGGAAGTCTGGGCGCTGCTCACCTGCTACCAGGTCCTGCGCACCGCGATGACCGATGTGACGCTGCACCACCCCAGGACCGATCCCGACCGGCTCTCTTTCAGCATCGCGCTGAGGGCCGCCCGCGACCAGATCATCCAGGCCCGCGGCATCCTGGCCGGGGCCGTGATCGACCTCATCGGGCGCATCGGGGCCGCGGTCCTGGCCGAACAGATGCCGGCCCGCCGCATCCGAACCCGGCCCCGGGTGGTCAAACGCGCGATTTCCAAGTATCGGGCCAAGGAACGCGATATCGACCGCCGCACGTACCCGGCGACACTCAGCACGAGGATCTTGACACCCGCCCCCAGCCCTTAACCGAACGGCATTG
>NZ_JAXCID010000104.1:0-1430 GCF_035985125.1 Arthrobacter sp. CG_A4
GTACTTTGTTAGGTTTTTGAGTGTTGCTCTTTTAATCTTCGGCCGGGCCTGTTAATTTCGGTTCATGAGGGATGAGGAGATCGCGGCCGTTCGCATCGAGCTGGAGGACTACGTTGCGGAGGTCTTCGCGTCGCTGCCGCGCAAGGACCAGCGGTCCAAGGGCAGCCTGTATCTGCGGGGCCTGATGCTTGACGGGCGGCGGAAGTCGATGCAGCCGATGGGAGAGCGTCTCGGCGTGGACTACCAGCAGCTGCAGCAGTTCGTCTCCTCGTCGTCGTGGGCGGTGGAGCCGGTTCGGCGGCGGCTGGCGAACCTGGCCGTGGAGACGATCGGACCCGAGGCATGGGTCATTGATGACACCGGGTTCAAGAAGGACGGGCCGGCCTCCCCGTGCGTTGCCCGCCAGTACTCGGGCACGCTGGGGAAGATCGGGAACTGCCAGATCGGCGTCAGCCTCCATGCGGCCACCGACGCCGCGTCCTGCCCGCTGAACTGGCGGCTCTTCGTCCCCGAGGCCTGGGACGATACCTGCGCGGAGACGAACGAGGCAGCCTCCCGGATTCAGGAACGGCGTTCCCGGGCACGGATCCCGGACACGGTCCGGCACCGCACGAAATGGTCCCAGGCGCTGGAAATGATCGATGAGGCCGCCGTCTGGGGACAGGCGCCCCCGGTGGTTGTGGCCGATGCCGGGTACGGGGAAATCACCGCCTTCCGCCTCGGACTGCAAGCCCGGTCCATCCCGTACGTGCTTGCGGTCAAGGCCTCCACCAGCGCCCTGCCTGCCGAGGCGATACCTGAACCAGTCGAGTACAGCGGACGGGGGCCCCGCGGGGCGGACCGGTACCGGGACAAACCCTCCTCGCTGCGGGACCTGGCCCTCGCGGCAGGACGCAGGCAGCTCCACCAGGCCACCTGGCGACACGGCACCAAAACCGGCCCCGGGAACCGGACCGCGGCCATGAAATCACGCTTCCTGGCCCTGCGCATCCGCCCCGCCAACCGCGACATACCGCTGAACGAAGACGGGTCCCTGCCCGAGCAGTGGATGCTCGCCGAATGGCCACCCAACGAGCCCGCACCCACCGACTACTGGCTCTCCGACCTCCCAGCCGACACGACACTGAAGACCCTCGTCCGGCTCGCGAAAATGCGGTGGCGCATCGAGCACGACTACCGCGAACTCAAGACCGGGCTCGGGCTCTCCCACTTCGAAGGACGGTCCTTCACCGGCTGGCACCGCCACGTCACGCTCGTCACCGCCGCCCACCTCTTCATCACCAGACTGCGGCTCAAGAACCCAAAAGCAGCTGGGGCAGCCTAAGCCTGTACGGCATCCTCAGAGAACTCCAACGAGTCCTCGCCGCATGGCTCGGTTACTGCCCCCACTGCCGACAACGAGCACCAACATAACAAAGTACTACTAGGAG
>NZ_JAXCID010000105.1:0-1414 GCF_035985125.1 Arthrobacter sp. CG_A4
CTAGTACTACAGTCGCGTTTGTGGGACGTGACCGCGGGCCTTGTAATGGCATTGCTGGGCGCGGTGTTGGTGTTTTCGTCGCCAGAGGGAGCAGTGGATCACGTGGCGGGGGTCTGATTCCCGGTGCCAGACGATCCGTGTGATGAGGTGCCTGATTTCGGGCAGTGAGAGCCTTACCAGCTGGTCGGAGCCTGGGTGCGGGCCCCCTTTTTTGAGCGGATGACGCTGAGAAAGGCGTGGGCGAACATGGAGAGGGTGATGTGCCGGTACCAGCCGGCATATTGCCGCACTTGGTAGTGGTCGAGCCCGGTTTCGCCTTTGGAGGTTTGGAAGGTTTCCTCGATGGCCCAGCGGGCCCCGGCGACCCGGGCCAGCTCGATCAGGGTGACGTTCTCGGGTGTGTGGCAGATGAAGTAGGCCAGGTCCGTGGGGTCTTTCAGGGAGCGGCGGGCCAGCAGCCAGTGTTCCCCTGTCTCGGCGGGGCCGTTGATGCGGATCCTTGCCCAGGCGTAGAGCCGTTCGCCCTTGGTCCCGGTGCCGGCGGTGCGGGTGCGCCAGGCCCTCCCGTCCAGGGCGGCGAAGAGCTGATCGGCCCGCCCTTCGGCGCCCAATGAACCCGGGGTCGGGGTGATGGCGCGCTGGTTCATGGGCACGGCCATCACGTAATGCATGCCGCGGGCCTCCAGCCGGCGGCGCAGCCCGGTGTGTTGGCCGTAGACGGCATCCCCGGTGGTCCATTCGGCCTCGATGCCGGCGTCCAGGGCGCGCTCGATCATCTCGGCGGCCAGCACGGGCTTGGTGGCCATCACGCGGTCCTCGGGGATTCCCGCTCGCTTGCACCGCTCGGCGTCGTCGATCCAGGCTTTGGGCAGGTACAGCTCCCGGTCCAAAAAGGTCCGCCCGGCCGGGGACGCGTATGTGAGGAACACCCCGATCTGGCAGTTTTCCACCCGCCCGGCGGTGCCCGAATACTGGCGGGCCACCCCGGCCGATGCCGTCCCCTTTTTCAGGAATCCGGTCTCGTCAATCGCCAAAATCCCCTTTGGGTCGCCCAGGTGCTTTTTCACGTAGCCGAACAAGGCATCGCGCACGGCATCCGGGTCCCAATCCGTGGTCGAGAGTAGCCGCTGCATCCCATCAGGGGTGCCATGGCCGGCCCGCTCAGACAAGGTCCAGGAGTTCTTCCGCTCCTCATCCGAGAGCAGGCCACGAAGGTAACTGACCGCGTTGTTCCGCGGCTCCGAGCGTGCAAAATCGTCCCCAATCAACCCGCGGATCTCCTCGAGGCCCTGCGCCCATTCCTGTATCTCTGTCACCCAAATATCATCGTTCACCCGTCATGATTAACAGGATTCGGGGCAAAAGTCCGATTAAAACGCCGATACAGCCAAAATAAACGCGACTGTAGTACTAG
>NZ_JAXCID010000106.1:0-1092 GCF_035985125.1 Arthrobacter sp. CG_A4
AATTGCTCCACACCGCGGCCCAGCCCGCCCATGAAGCTTGACAGCAACGCAGGGACCAGCCGGGTGCAACATGACCCACCAAGGGAATCCTTTTCCAATCTTTCGCAAAAGCAAGCCAGCTCCTGATTCTCTTGCCGCAGGAGCAAGGGAGCTGGCGGCTCAGTGTTCACCGGGGCCTTCACGGCAAAGGGCTGCTGAGCTGACACCGGGCGGTCTCTGATGCTGGAAGTCCGCGATCTTCCACATGTTTGCTGACTGAAAAGGGGGGTGAAGGCCATGACAAGGGACCGCCGTTCGTCGGGAACAGCCGATCAACACCGGGCAGACCCCGAGCTGCCGACCACAGGCACTCTCGTTATCCGCACCTGGTACGAACAGGACCAGCACACAGGGTTCCGCGCCAGGTTAACGTATGGACTGGCACCCGGGCACGAACAACATACTGTCTCCACTGCTGATCCGGACGAAGTCCTAAGAGTTGTGCGTGAGTGGCTGTCGGCCCAACCAGGGGCGCCGGACAAGAACTAGGCGCTCATTCGCAGTGCGGATCCTCCGCCCACGAACCTCTGCGACGAGCTGCCGAAGTGTTTCCGAAGGCACAAGGCCCATGTCCTGCCTGAGTTTCCCCTGATACCTTTCAAAGGCCAGAAGCGCGGAGGCCGTGTTGCCTTGCTGTATTTCAGCCCGAATGAAGAGTCTGACCGCAGTTTCATAGAGGGGCTCGATTTCCAGAGCCGCTTCCGCAGCTACCATGGCGGCCTCATAATCACAGCGAGAGAGCGACTCGCGGGAGATCAAGGTGAACGCATGGAGCCGATCCTGCCGCAACCGGAGCTGTTCAAACAGTACCCAATCCTCATACCAGCCCGGAAGCAGCTCGGCGTCGCGTAAATCGTGAAGCCACGAGGCGACGCTACCATTGAGCCCAACCCGGTTTAGGTCCCGGATCTGAGCACGAACCCGGTGCAGGTCAACGTCGACCCGTTCGCTGAGGGACAGCACCGTCCCGTCATTGACCACCAGACCAGGTAGCTGCCTCGAGATCAAATGCACGCTGACGCGCAGGCTTTCCAGTGCCCTGGTCTCGGGATA
>NZ_JAXCID010000107.1:0-1057 GCF_035985125.1 Arthrobacter sp. CG_A4
ACTCAAACAGGAGCCACGCCAGCTTAACCCGGTGACACGCCGATCTCCCACAGCCTTGACGCCGGACCCAGGCCGCTAACCGAACGGCATTGGGGCTAACGCGGCTACCCGCCAAGCGACCATTTCCGGTGAAGACAAGTTCATGACTTCAAGATTTCCGCCGGTGGCTACCGCCACTTCGTCGGCGATTTTGCTGCAGGCCATGCACCCGGCGTCAAAGCCCAAGACAAGCCTGGTACCAGTATTTTTCACAGTCCCCCAATACATTGTCTGATCTGCCCCGATGCGGACCAGTACATTCACCCTTCCGATAATGACAATATTTGTCAAGGCGTTTTACAATTATGCCGTGTCGAATATGGACCTGATCGGGGCGGGCGTGCGCTGCGGCCCGGACGTCGCCTCATCCCGCGAGACACGACGCCTCGACCGCGTGGACGGGATGGCTGGACAACAAGCCTACGCGTGCATGCCGGAGATATTTGCGACGGCGAGGTCGACACCACGCATAACTTAGACGGATGCCCACCAGGCCGTGAAACCGCTTGGTCGAGAAGTGTCCCGTAGAGGGTCGGCTTGCGGGCGGGGCTCGCTGTTGAAAAAGCTTGCTTCTGCGGCTAGTTTCTGAGGGGCGCTTCGCTCCGCCGTAGGGATGGAAGATTTGGCCGAGTCACCTGGCCCTGTGGATGTCTGGATGTCTGGTGCTTTTCACAGGCTGTGAACCTTTGGCGGGGCTTCAATCGTCAAACTGTGAGCCAGCGGTTACCTCCGTCGGCGAGACCTTAGCGTACGATTTTTTCCGTTTTCTGAAGCGACCCCTTAGTAAAGTGCTGCGCCAGGTCCCGCACTGTCCTGGTCGGGTCCAGCCATCGATCGTGGAGGTCCTTCGGGGTGATCACCGGTGTCCGGTCATGGACGTGACCGAACGTGTCATGCGATGCCCGGATGAGGGTCGACTAACGGCAATGCCGTTCGGTTAGCGGCCTGGGTCCGGCGTCAAGGCTGTGGGAGATCGGCGTGTCACCGGGTTAAGTAGGCGTGGCTCCTGTTTGAGTAG